>JAPSIU010000245.1 GCA_031178565.1 Leucobacter sp.
CTCCTCCTGCGGGAAGAAGGGGTGCAGCTCGATCTGGTTGACCACCGGTCGCACGCCCGTCTCGGCCTCGACGCGCTCGAGGTGCTCCGGCAGGAAGTTGGAGACCCCGATGTGCCGGACGAGACCCCGATCCCGCGCCTCGACCAGCGCCCGCTACGCCTCCGCGTACTGATCCGCAGCGGGATTCGGCCAGTGGATCAGATAGAGGTCGATCGCGTCGAGGCCCGTGCGGTACACGCTCTCCTCGATCGCCCGCAGCGCCGCGTCGAACCCGTGGTGGCGACCGGGCAGCTTGCTCGTCACGATCAACGACGATCGCTCCACGCCCGCCTCGCGCGCGCCCCGGCCCACGGCCCCCTCGTTCTCGTAGTTGAACGCGGAGTCGAGCAGGCGGTATCCGGCCTGCACCGCGGAACGGACCGCTCCGGCACCGGCCGATCCGTTCAATCGATAGGTCCCGAGCCCGATGGCCGGGAGGCTGAATCCGTTGTGCGCGCGCTGATCGGTCATACCCACACACTATGCGCTCCGGCGCTACCGCGCTCCGGTGCTCCCCGACCGGTAGAGCTCGAGGAGGCCGCCGATCCCCGACTCCTCGTAGCGGAGCGACTGCAGGCGGGCCGGACCGCCGTCCGCCCGGCGCCGCGCGACGTACGCCTCCACGAGCTCCAGGTCGCCGGCGCGGGCGAGCGCCTCGCGCGCGTAGTCGACGAGGGCGTCCACGACCTCGAACGCGGGCCGCGGCTCGTCGGTCACCGGGTCGAGCAGCTCGCCGCTCAGCCCGTGCTTCGCGGCCATCCAGTGCGCGGCGCGCTCCATGCCGAGGTGCGAGTCCGGACGGGGCTCGCCCGCCTCGACCTCGTCCTCGAAGCAGTCCGCGAGCGCTCGCACGATGACCGCGAACGCCGTCGCGTCCTCCGGCGTCAGCTGGGCATCGGCGGTGCGGAGCTCGACCGTCGGGTACCGCTCCGACAATCGGACCACCCAGTTCACGAGACCCGAGTCGAGCAGAACGCCGCTCCTCACGAAACGCTCCACCACTCGCTCGTACTCGGCGCCGTCCGCGAAGCACGGCGGATAGCCCGCGGTCGGCCACTGCTGCACCGACAGGAAGCGCCAGCTGGCGAAACCGGTCGCCTCGCCCAGCCAGATCGGCGAGTTCGCCGTCAGCGCGACGAGCACCGGGGACCAGCGGGTCAACCGCGCCATGACCTCGACCCCGACGTCGCGCGAGGGGACCTCGACGTGCACGTGCGTGCCCGTCGAGTAGTAGTGGGAGACCATCCTCCCCATATCCGCGGCGATGCCGAGGTATCGGGTGTTCTCGGTGACCGTCCCGCGAATATCGCCGCCGAGCGGGGGCAGCCCCGTCCCCGCGAGCACGATCCCGCGCGCGGCCGCCGCCTCCGAGACCCCCGCCCGGAAATCGCGCAGGAAGTCCTCGGCCTCCCGCGCCGAGGAGCAGACGGGGGTCGCCGTCTCCAGCTGACTCTTGAAGAACTCGTGCTCGACGGCGAGATGCGGCACCGCGCCCTCGAGCTCCTCCGCGGCGTCCCTCGGCAGCCCGGTCTCCGCGTCGAGCAGCAGGTACTCCTCTTCGACGCCGAACCGGCGCGCAGGGCGAGATGTCGTGACCACGTTCGTATCCGCCCTTCGTGAGAGGAATTCCATAGTGGCACGTCTCTCACCCGGTCGCGTAGCCGAGTCGCAGAATGACGAAGAATTGCGGCTCGGTCACGCCCGGTCCTGCGAAGAACAGGAGTCAGCGCACCGGATTGCGCAGGATCCCGATCCCCTCGATCTCCACCTCGACCGTGTCGCCGGACACGAGCGGCCCGACGCCCGCGGGCGTTCCCGTGAGGATCACGTCACCCGGCAGCAGGGTGAAGGCCTGCGAGGCGTACGACACGATCCGCGCGAGCGAGTGGATCAGCTGCGACGTGCGGCCCTCCTGACGCACCTTGCCGTTCACCCGGGTGACGATCCGAGCGTCGTCGAGATCCGGATCCGTCTCGATCACGGGTCCGAGCGGGCAGAAGGTGTCGAAGCCCTTGGCCCGCGCCCACTGGCCGTCCTTGATCTGGAGGTCGCGCGCCGAGACGTCGTTCGCGCAGGTGAACCCGAAGACGAACTTCAGCGCGTCCTCCTCCGGCACGTCTTTCGCGATCGCCCCGATCACCATCGCGAGCTCCCCCTCGTGCTCGACCCGCTCCGAGATCGCGGGCAGCACGACGGCTTCGCCCGGGCCGATCACCGAGGTGTTGGGCTTCAGGAACAGCAGCGGCTCCTGCGGTGCGTCGCCGCCCGTGACGCCTCGCATCTCCTCGACGTGATCCGCGTAGTTCTTGCCGACGCAGACCACCTTCGAGCGGGGCAGCACGGGCGCGAGCAGTCTCACGTCCTCCAGCCGGAGGCGGCGGCCCGTCGTGTCGAAACCCGCGACGAGCGGGTCGCCGGCGAGCTCGACGAGCTCGATCCCCCGCCCGTCCTCCGCACTGTCGAGGATCCCGAAGGAGATCTCCCCCTCGGCCTGAAAACGCGCGATCTTCACGGCCGCCTCCCTACGCCCCGGCCGGCACGATCACGTCGAGCCAGCCGTGACGGTCCTCGAGGGTTCCGAACTGGATGCCCGTCAGCTCCTCACGCAGCGACATGGTGAGCTCGCCCGGAGCGGAGTCGCCGAAATCGATCGTGAAATCCGGCGCCTTGAGTTCGCGGATCGGGGTGATCACCGCCGCCGTGCCGCAGGCGAATGCCTCGACGATCGTGCCGTCGGCCGCGCCCTCGCGCCACTCGGTCACCGTGATGTCGCGCTCCTCCACCGCGTGCCCGCGATCCTTCGCGAGCCGGATCAGGCTCTTGCGCGTGATGCCGTCGAGGATGTTGCCGTTGAGCCTCGGTGTGAGCAGCGTGCCGTCCGAGCGCACGAGGAACAGGTTCATGCCGCCGAGCTCGTCGATCGTGTCCTCGGTCGCGGAGTCGGTGAAGAGCACCTGCTGGCACTCGTTGGCCGCGGCCTCGTTCTGCGGCGCGAGCGAGGCGGCGTAGTTGCCTCCGCACTTCGCGGCTCCCGTGCCTCCGCGGCCCGCTCGCGCGTGCGTCTGCGACAGCCAGATCGAGACCGGCCGAACGCCGCCCGTGAAGTACGGTCCCGCCGGGCTCGCGATCACCATGAAGCGCGCGCGCTCGGCCGCGCGCACGCCGAGGAAGCTCTCGTCCGCGATCATGAACGGGCGCAGGTAGAGGCTCTGGTCGTCGCCGCCCGGCACCCAGTCCGCGTCGACGCGCACGAGCTGGTGCACGGCCTCCACGAAGAGCTCCTCAGGGAGCTGCGGAAGCGCGAGACGCTTCGCGGACTCGTTCAGGCGCCGCGCATTCTCCTCGGGGCGGAAGGCGACGATGGAGCCGTCCGGGCGCCGATAAGCCTTGAGCCCCTCGAAGATCTCCTGGCCGTAGTGCAGCACCGAGGAGGCGGGATCCATCGGGATCGGCCCGTAGGGGACGACCTCGGCGTCGTGCCACCCGCCCTGCCTCGTCCAGACGATCGACACCATGTGATCGGTGAAGCGGGTGCCGAAACCGGGATCGGCGAGGATCGAGTCGCGCTCGGCCTCGGAGAGCCTCTGAGCTTCGGTGCGGGTGAAGGCAAGGTCGGTCATGAGAACACTTTCTCGTGTCGGTGGCGTTCGGGGAGTCACACCGCTCGGGGCGGCAGCTGCGCGATCACGGCGTCGCCGATCTCCGAGGTGGAGCGGGAGGCGCCGCGGGAGGCGAGATCGGCGCGGACGGCGTCGCGGACGCGATCGCCCTCGGCGCCGAGGCCGAGGTGGTCGAGCATGATGGCCGCGGAGAGGATCGCCGCGGTCGGGTCCGCCTTCTGCTGCCCTGCGATGTCGGGAGCAGATCCGTGAACGGGCTCGAACATGCTCGGGAACGTGCCGTCGGGATTGATGTTTCCGGAGGCTGCGAGCCCGATGCCGCCGCCGATGGCGCCGGCCAGGTCCGTGAGGATGTCTCCGAAGAGGTTATCAGTCACGATGACGTCGAAGCGAGCCGGATCCTGCACCATGAAGATCGTCGCCGCATCGACGTGCATGTAGTCGACGGCGATGTCGGGGTACTCCGCGGAGACCGCCCCCACGATGCGCTGCCACGTCGCGCCGGCGTGGACGAGCACGTTGGTCTTGTGCACCCAGGTGAGCTTCTTCCGGGGGCGGGTCCGGGCCGTCTCGAAGGCGTAGCGCACGACCCGCTCGATCCCGAACGCGGTGTTCACCGACACCTCGGTCGCGACCTCGTTCGGCGTGTCCGGCCGGAGACGCCCTCCGTTGCCCGCGTAGGGACCCTCCGTGCCCTCGCGCACGACGACGAAGTCGACCGCTCCGGGATTCTTCAGGGTCGACTCGACGCCCGGGAAGAGCGTGCAGGGGCGCACGTTGGCGTAGTGCTCGAAGTCGAAGCGCAGCTTGAGGAGGAGCCCGCGCTCGATGTTCGCGCCCTGCAGCCGCGAATCGCCCGGCACTCCGCCCACGGCGCCGAAGAGGATGGCGTCGTGCCGCGCGATCTCCGCCTGCTCCGCCTCGGGAAGCGTCTCGCCGGTCGCGAGGTAGCGCTCGGCGCCGAGCTTGAACTCCGTGCGCTCGAGCACGACGTCTCCGCCGTCGAGGACCGCGTCGAGCACACGATTCGCCTGCTCGATCACCTCGGGTCCGATGCCGTCACCCGGAAGGACGGCGAGCTTGATGGTGCGGGTCACTGAGCGCTCCTCTTCGTACCTCTGACAGAACGTTCCCAGCATACTGGCCGAGCGGCACCGCTCCCGGGCTCCGGAAACGACGAAAGCCCCACCCGTC
>JAPSIU010000246.1 GCA_031178565.1 Leucobacter sp.
TCCCGGCGGCTCTGGCCCCGGGCGGGGGTGGCCGCGTACTCCCCCCCGACCCTCCGCGCGGGGCGGTGAGCAAACCGGCCCTCGCGCGAGCGGGCGGGGGGGCGTCCCCCGGGCTCCCCCGCCCCTCCGCTGCTGCCTGTTCCTCCTCCTCCTCGGAGGAGTAGCTGCCGTTCAGGGGCGTTGCGCTGAAGTCGAAGCACCTTCAGATCTTCGTGAACCCCAGCGGACAGTGCTTGAGACCGGCGGGGATGTACACGGATCCCGAGGCGGTGACAGCGCGCCGTTCGCCCTCGATGTCGAGGTAGAGCTCCGCTCCGAGGAAAGAAGCGGATCGTCGCTGATGCCTGCCAGGCCGTCGAGCGCATCGTTCACCGGCGGGTCACATTTCAATGACAACTGTTTTGCGCCAATATTTCTAAGCTTTCTTACTTGTTAGCTTTGAAGTAGGTGGCAGCCTGGAAGGTGTCACCATTCATCGATGACGATGCGAAAGGACAAGGATGTTTCCTCAGCAGAACGCCAGAATGATCACGCCGCGTGCCTCTACGCGTCCTTCTCACAGGCGGGTCCCGGGTGCGGTTCCGGTGCACGGGTCGCCCCTCAGCGTTGATGAGGAGGTGACATCATGAATGCACATATGGTTCTCGCGGCCGCAGCAGCAGCGTTGCTCGCAGGCACCTCCGCGGGCGCCTTCCAGAATGACGGCGTCGACATCGATCTGGATGAGATCCTTCCCATCTCTGCCGCTGCGCAGACGGAAAGAGATCGGACTCTCACGGGGCTGAACTTCGATCTGAGTGAGCACGGTTTGTCTGTCGATGCACTGCGATCGGTCGGAAGCGACGGCATCGCCGACTACTGGGTTGGCGTCGTCGACGATACCCAGGTATGCATTGTGGGGTACATCCCGGGCAACGACTGGGTCGCGGCGTCGACATGCTCCACCGTCTCCGAGTTCTACCGGCAGGGCCTCGGCCTTGGGCTCGGAAAGGGCGGAGACGACGGCACGGAAGCGTACCTACTGCCCGCAGACATCGACCCGAGCCAGTTGCGTCTGCCCTCCGCGGCCTCTCCATTCGGTACCGCACAGGCGCAGGGAGCGGTGCTCTTCGCATTGGATCCCACCGGACCGAAGCCTGCCCCGACGGAAGTGAAGCGCGAAAACGGCGTCTCCTTCCACTTCGCACCCCTGGCCAACCCGGAACAATAGGAGATGATGATGTCACGCACTGAATCTGGTCCTCGACGCTCGCGCTCTTGGGGGCTGCGTTTCCTCATCGGCATTGGCATTGCCGTTGTACTCGGAAGCACCGCGATCCCGGCAGCACAGGCGGCCAGTTACACCTACGCCAATTCCGTGAACACCTCGGAAGGACAGGTGCGGCAGTCGAACCTCCGCGCCAACCTCAACGGTGGAGGATCCGCAACCTACACCTATGCAACGAGTCATATCGTCAGCTTCAACCCCGCCCCCGGATATAGAGAGTACGGGCACTCGTATGCCGGCGGCAGCGTCACCATGACGCACGCCAACGTGACCAACGCATACAGTAAGTGCTACTGGTACTTCAACGGAAATGGCGGCTCCACCAGCATGACCTGCTACGCGACGTGGTGATAGTCGATGTCTCGAGCGATGAAGATCATCCTCTCTGCGCTCATCGGCGGTGCCCTCGGGTTCGTGCTCGTCGCACTCACCGGCATCCTCACGCTGCAGCACGACGGGCGACAAGGGGGAGTGGTCTTCGACATCTTCTCCCGCGAAGTGCCGGGCATCACTAACCCGCAGGCGCCCATCCTCCCGATCATCGGCATAGCGGCACTCGGAGCACTCGTGCTGTGTGCACTCGTCCTGCCAGAAGAGGGGTCGGAACGAACCGCACGGAGCATGGGTTTCCTGCTCGTCACCGCCGCCACCGTGGGGTGGGGACTTGCTCTCGGCCCGAATCTCGGCATCTACCACGACATGACCGCCGGCGACGGGGTTCCTCCGGGAGTGCCAGGATGGCTTCGGTACGGCAGCACCGAGCCCTCGGTCTACCTCGTCGCATTTCTCGCACTCGGTGTTTTGGTTCTTCGCTGGAGCAACATCCGGGCGAAGAGGTCAGCAGAAGAGAGCCGGTCTGCCTAGTAGTACTTGGTCAGGCGTCTAAGGCAGCCCGAGCGCGTTCGCGAGTGAGCAGGCGCGAGGATGCCACCGGCCCGCCCAGCGCACAGCAGAGGGCCCGGGATCCCCGCTGAGCGGATCGATCCCGGGCCCTCTGCTGCGCGCGCAGCTGCTCCGTGAGCTACTCGGCGAAGCGGAAGAGCTTCTTGTTCGCGAACTCGAGCATGCCGACCTTGCCGAGCTCGCGGCCGTAGCCCGACTTCTTCACGCCGCCGAAGGGCACGTCCGCACCCTCGAGACCGGCTGCGCCGATGAACACCATGCCGACGTCGAGCTGGTTGCCCACCCGCTCGGCGCGCTCGAGGTCATCGCAGATGACGACCGAGCCGAGGCCGTAGGGCGAGGAGTTGGCGAGCTCGACGGCCTCCTCGTCGCTCGACACCTTGTAGAGCTGGGCGACGGGGCCGAAGAGCTCCTGGCTGTACACGTCCATCGACGGCGTGATGTTCGCGAGCACGGTCGGGGTGAAGACGTTGCCCTCGGGCTCGGTGCTGCCCACGAGGACCTCGGCCCCCTGATCGATCGCGCTCTTCACCTGCTTCGACAGCGTCTCGGTCGCCTGCGACGAGGAGAGCGGCCCGAAGTCGCCCGACTCGTACGACTGGCCCGCGATCGCGGCCTTGAACTTCTCGGCGAACTCGTCGAAGTGCTTGTCCATGACGACGATGCGCTTCGAGCCGTTGCACGCCTGGCCCGTGTTCTCCATGCGGCCGCCCACGGCGTGCTCGACCGCGTGGTCGACGTCGGCCGTGTCGAGCACGAGGAAGACATCGGAGCCGCCGAGCTCGAGCACGCACTTCTTGAGGTGGCGGCCGGCCTGCTCCGCGACGATCGCACCCGCGCGCTCGGAGCCCGTGAGCGAGACGCCCTGGATCCGGTCGTCGGCGATGATGTCAGCGAGCTGCTCGTGCGTCGCGAAGACGTTCACGTAGGCGCCCTCGGGGAACCCGGCGTCGCGGAAGATCTTCTCGAGCGCGAGCGCCGACTCGGGGCACTGGGCCGCGTGCTTCAGGATGACGGTGTTGCCGAGGATCAGGTTCGGCACCGCGAAGCGGGCGACCTGGTAGTAGGGGTAGTTCCACGGCATGATGCCGAGGATCACGCCCGTGCCCTGGAAGCGGAAGAAGCTGCGCAGCCCGTCCTCGACCTCGAGCTGTTCGTCGGCGAGCCACTTCTCGGCGTTCTTCGCGAATGCGGCGGTGATGGCGCCCGAGAACTCCGCCTCGCCGACCGACTGGTCGAGCGGCTTGCCCATCTCGCGATTGATGATCGCGCCGAGCTCGTCCTTGCGCTCATCGAACAGCTCGGCCGCGCGCTGCGCCAGGGCCGCACGCTCGGCGACCGTCGTCGTCCGGGCCCACTCCTTGTAGGCCTTCTGCGCGGACGTGAGCGCGGATTCGATCTCCTCCGCGGTCGCGTCGGGGTACTCGGCGAGGGTCTCGCCCGTGGCCGGGTTGATAACGGCGAACGTGCCCATAGATGACTCACTCCTTAGTGACTTCGTCGGGTGTTGGGTACAGCAAGTCTCCCACACCTGCAGGCGCAACTCTACCTCGCGGATCGCGGTTTTTGGGTGGAATCAGGCCGCCTCGACAGATGATATCGATCGTTCAATGTCGTTTAGCGTGCGGAATCCGTCGAATTTGTCGTCGGGCGACTCAGGGGATCCTCGCGACCGCGCGAACGGGGCTTCCGTCGGCCCCCGCCAGGCGGAGCGGGAGGATCAGGATCTCGACCGTGTCGGGCAGTTCGGAGAGCGCCGCGAGGTTCTCCACGATGATGCCGTCCCGGCCGAGCCAGAAGTCGTGCACGGGCAGGGGCGCGCCGGTGCTCCCGGTGCTCCCGGTGCTGCCGGTGGCTCCCGCAGTCGCCGGATCCTCACCGGGGTCGGGGCTCGGGGCATCCACGCCGAGCACGCGCGCGCCGCGTTCCCAGAGCTCGCGGGCGAGGGGGAGCGAGAGATAGGGGTGACGCGGCGCCTCCGGCGCGCCGAAGTGCCGATCCCACCCCGTGGCCACGCACACGATCGAGGGCAGGCGATCCGGGATCCCGCACGTGATGTCCGCGGCCTCGATCCGGTGCCCCGCTCCGACCGCCGCTCGCAGCACGCGCGCCTCGCCGTGCAGCAGGTCGAGCGGGATCAGGTCCACCGTGCGCCCGCCGGCGACGGTGTGCGAGGGCGCGTCGAGGTGGGTTCCCGAGTGGGAGCCGAGTCCGATGCGGCTGACGGCCGCGCCGTCGACGTCGAGACTGAGGGCCTGTTCGATCCGCACCTCCGGATCCCCCGGATGCACCGGCATGCCCGTTGCGAGCGGGTGAGTCAGGTCGACGATGCTCATGTGCTTCGGCCGGGCCGCGGGTTACTCCGCACAGGGCGGGTTACTCCGCCCGGGGCGGGGTGGACGATGCCGGCTCCGGCGCGGGGTCCGTTCCGGGCGCGGATCCGCGTGCCCGCCGCCGACCCGCCGATCTCACGATGAGCACGATGATCAGCGCGATCAGCCCGCCGAGTGCGATCCAGGGGAGCAGGATCCCCGCGATCACGAGGGCGGCCGCGCCTGCGGAGGCGAGCGACTCCAGCCCCGCGAGCAGTCCCTCCCAGAAGTTCGCCGGGCCGCCGGGGAGCGCGCTCCGGGTGGTGCTGAGGGACACCTGCACGCTCGCGTCCCCC
>JAPSIU010000247.1 GCA_031178565.1 Leucobacter sp.
ATGCCGTGGCGCCGTCGCCCCCGTCGCCCTGGATCGTGCCCGCGGCGAGCGCCGTGTAGAGCGGCGAGCCGAAGCCCCCGAAAATCTTTCCGTCGAGGTCGGCCGGGCGTTCGACGTCGTCGCGGTCGCCGAGCACGACGAGCCGTCCCGTGTCGGTCTGCGTGACGCGGTAGATCGAGACGAGGTCGAGCCCGGCCGAGCGGGCCAGCTGGACGCCGGACTGGCCGCCGATGCCGAAGTCCGCCTCTCCCGCGGAGACCAGCTGGGTCGCCGGCGTCGAGCCGTAGGGCAGGATCTCGACGTCGAGGCCGGCGTCGGCGAAGTAGCCGAGCTCGTCGGCGACGTAGACGCCGACGTGATTCGTGTTGGGCGCCCAGTCGAGCGCGAAGCTGACCCGTGCGACGTCCTCTCCCGCGGCGGCGTCGGATGATCCCGGTGCCGCGCACGACGTCAGGGCGAGACCGCCGACGAGGATCGCGACCGCCGCCTTCGTCAGGCGGCGAGCAGTCGGGCGCAGAGCAGTCGGGCACTGCGCGGTCGGGCGCAGAGCGGTCCGGGCATGGTCGTTCGAGTGGTGGCGCATGAAGCGTGCCCCTTCTGTGTTCGATGGGCACGGGTTCGTAGAGTGTCTCCCTGCGCTGGCATGATCCAGATCAGGTTCGACGGTCGAAGGTTGATGACCTTCCTCTCAGCCCGGCCTACCGGACTCCCGTGTGCCCACAATGCTAGCAACACTCCGTCACGGCCGGATCCTCTATCGTGGTGGGCGTGACTGCTCAGACGAACGCCGCCGGCGCACCGGCTTCCGACCCCGCGACCGCCCCGATGACCCCGCAGCAGTACGGCGTCGGGGCGCGCTTCACGCTGTCCGTGTACGACTCGAACTACGTCGAGATCATCCTGGGCGCTCTCGCCGAAGCCGACGCGACGGGGCTCACCATCGAGACGGGCGACATCTCGACGTTCCTCACGGGCACGGAGCAGCGGGTGCTCGCCTATGTCGCCGACGTCATCGCGGCCGCATCCCGGAGCGGCGCGCACCTCTCGGCGTCGATCCTGCTCTCCCGGGGCTGCCCCGGCGAACTGCAGTGCGCGCTGCCGCCCGGCGTGCCCGCGCTCGGAGCGGATCCGGTCTCACTCGAGACGACCGGCGTGCGCGCACGGGCTCACTGGTCGCTGTACCCGCTGCTCGATGCTGGCGCCGATTCCCGACGTGCAGCATCCGGCGAGGCGGAACCGGGCGAACCGGGCGATACGGGATCCGGTGACCACATGGCGCCGATCTACGCGGCGATCGACCGCGCGCGAGCGGCGGGCGTCTACTCGGGATCGGACCACTACGCGACGCGGCTCGACGGAGACCTGGCGGAGGTGCTGCAGACGGCCGCGAACGCCTGGATCGAGGTCGGCGCCGCGGTGCAGCACGTGGTGACGCACCTCACCGTCTCGGTCAACAGCCCGACACCGATCCCTCCCGGCGCCTGAGCGTCACCGGAACCCGCGTCGCGGCGTCGGCAACTCCCCTACCCGGCCTGGTCCTTCAGGCGGACGAGCCGCTCGTGCCCGGTCTCCTCCAGCTCGGCCACGTCGGAGCGGGACTTCAGGAAGTCGGAGAAGGAGCGGAACCCGAGCGCCTTCTCGCTGAACGACGGATCCATGCGGCGCATCTGCTGCTTCACCGCCGAGCTGTGCAGCCAGCCTGAGTCGTCCTTCTCGTGGCTCAGCCAGAGCGCACGGATCAGCAGGCCGGTCACCGCGATCTCGGCGTCCTCGGACCCGTCGATCGGGTCGTCGGCCACGGCCTCCGTCGCGACCTCGTCCACCGGTTCGGGCGCGATGCTCTCGCGCGACGCGGGGGCCGCTTTGGCGCGTCTCTGGCGCTTCGGCGCCTCCTGGCGCTCGGAACGCTCGGAGTCGCGGCGCTCGGTCCCGGGACGTTCGGTGCCGCGGCGCTCCAGTCCCGGCCGCTCGACGCCCGGGAGCGAGTCGTAGGAGGCGAACTCGTCGCACGCCGCCGTGAGCGCCTTGGCCGTGGATCCCGCCACGCCGATACCCACCACATAGCGGCCGAGCCGCTTGCAGCGCTGAGCCAGCGGCACGTAGTCGGAGTCGCCGGCGACGATCACGACGTGGCTGAGGTCGTCGAGCCGGAACATGTCCTCGACCGCGTCGACCGCGAGCCTGATGTCGGCGCCGTTCTTGGCGTATGCGGCGGCCGGGAAGAGCTGCACCAGGTCGACGGCCCGGGAGACCAGCTGCGAGCGGTACTCGGCGTTCACGGGAGCCGACCAGTCGGCGTAGGCGCGCGTGAGCACCAGCGTGCCGAACGAGGAGGCGTAGTCGATGATGGCGCCCACGTCGACGACGGCGGCCTGCAGGCGGGCCGAGGTCTCGGGATCGGTGGGGTCGTCCGCGATGCGCTGCCGATCGCGGGCATAGGAGTTGCGACCGTGCACCCGGTCATACCAGGAGAGCACGATGTTATCGAAGTCGAGGTAGACCGCTACGCGGCCGTTCTGAGTATCCGGCACGCCCCCAGTCTGTCAGGGTTGGCTGTGCGTGTCAGCGCCCCGCGTCCCCGAGCCGCACCGGACTCACCAGGATCCGGCGGCGATCGCGCACCCAGACGACCTTCTCGGCCTTCCGCTCGGCGCGGGACGAGAAGCGATAGCGGTACGACACCACCCGCACCCACCGCGGCCGCTCGCCGCCGAATGGATCGTGGCGCAGCAGCGCGAGGGTGGGAGCGTCCGCCTCGAGCAGCCGCACGAGGAACGCGGTGAACCAGTCGTCGAGCGAGCGCCCGAGCGGCAGGAACCACATCAGCCAGTCGAGGCGCAGGTGGTACGGGGCGAACTGCCGCGGGATCCGCCGCACGTCTCCGGGTTTGCCCTTGAACTCGTACTCGCGCCACTCCGCGGCATCGGGATCCTCGTCGGCCGCGCCTTCGACGACGTACTCGACGCGCTCCTTCGTGACCGTGCCGAACGCGCCGTACGCGTTCGCGAGCTGCCAGCGGTTGAAGCTCGCGTTCATCAGCTGCCGGCTCGCGAACAGGTTGCGCAGGGTCGGCCAGCTGAGCACGAGGTACAGGATCCCGACCGCCGATGTGATCACCAGCCAGTACGGGGGCAGCCCCGCCCCGGCTCCCGGGGCATCGCGCTCGGGGGCGCCGAGACCCGGCACCGAGACGGCCGAGAACGCGAGCACGATCGTCGCCCAGTTCAGCCACGCGAAATTGCCGGTGAGCACGAGCCACAGCTGCGTCGCGAGGACGATCCCCGCGGCCGCCGTGCCGACGATCGCGGGCCCGGACCCCGGCACCCAGAGACCGAGGATCGGGGCGAAGAGGAAGAACGGGACGACCAGCTGGGCGAAGTGATTGCCGAGCACCTCGACGCGGTGGAACCACTTCGGCAGCAGGTGCGCCTGCCGGCTCAGCGGCCCCGGCATCGGCTGGGTCTCGTGGTGGTACATCAGCGCGGTGAGGTCGCGCCATTCGCGTCCGCCGCGGATCTTGATCATCCCCGCTCCAAGCTCGAGGCGGAACACGAGCCACCAGAACAGCACGATCACGACCGTCGGCGGCGGCTGATCCCGCGATCCGAGGAAGGCGGCGAGGAACCCGGCCTCGAGCAGCAGCATCTCCCATCCGAACCCGTAGAACGTCTGCCCGATGCTCGAAACGGACATGTACCCGAGCCACAGCACGAGGAAGCACAGCATCGGCATCCACGGCGCGGACAGCTGCGGGAGGCCGAGGACGAGGATCGCGGCGACCGCGATCCCGGACCAGCACAGAATCGCCAGACGTCGATCGCTGTAGCGGACGCGGCTGAACAGCGTCGGACGGAGCATCTTGCTGCGCCTCTTCGACGCGGTCGCCCACTCGAGCAGCTGCGGCGCGGGCAGGAGTCCGCGCTCGCCGAGCAGGGGCCGGAACTGGTTGAGGCTCGAGATGAACGCGACGAGATAGAGCGCGGCGATCCCTCGCTGGAGGATCTCACGCGCGAAGCCGAAATCGACAGCCGCGAACCCGTCCATGACGCCGAGGGTACGCCTGCCGACGCCTCCGGGAAAGGGGTTGCTCGCTGCGCCGCGCTCAGGGCACGGTGTACCCCGCGACCCTGAACAGCTCGTACCACTCCGCGCGGGTGAGCGGCACATCGGAGCCGAGCGCGGCGGCGGCCACCCGCTCGGGCGAGGTGGTGCCGAGCACGACCTGCATCCGCGCCGGGTGGCGCGTGATCCAGGCGACGGCGATCGCCTCGGCGGGCACGCCGTACTTGCCGCTCAGCCGGTCGATCACCCGGTTCAGCTCGGGGAAGCGCATCGGGTCGAGGAACGGCCCGTCGAAGAATCCGGCCTGGAACGGGGACCACGCCTGGACGGTGATGTCGTGCAGACGGCAGTAGTCGACGATGCCGTCGTCGCGCGAGAGCGACTGCTCGAGTCCCTGCATGTTCGCGGCGACGCCCTGCGCGATCATCGGCGCGTGGGTGATCGACAGCTGCAGCTGGTTCGCGACGATCGGCTGCTCGACGTGCTTGCGCAGGAGGTCGATCTGGCGCGGGGTGTGGTTCGAGACGCCGAACGCGCGCACCTTGCCCGCGGCCGACAGCTCGTCGAAGGCCTGCGCCACCTCCTCCGGTTCGACGAGCGCATCGGGCCGGTGCAGCAGCAGGATGTCGAGATGGTCGATGCCCAGCGCCTCGAGCGACCCGTTCACCGACTCGACGATGTGCTCGCGGGAGAAGTCGAAGTAGGGGCCGGCCTTGACGATGCCCGCCTTCGACTGGAT
>JAPSIU010000248.1 GCA_031178565.1 Leucobacter sp.
CAGTGACTCCGGTGGAGGAGACGTCGATCGGCACGCGCAGCAGATCGGTGTCCACGATGTCGGGGAAGCGGTGGAAGTCGTCGCTCACGACGGAGAAACGGTCGTCTCGGCGCAGCATCTCGCGGAAGCGCTTCGCCCCCGCGATCGAGCGGCCGATGCCCTCCTCGCCGGTGGCGATGGCCTGGCGGGCGACGTCGAGGGATCCCATCAGCAGCGCGCTCGACGAGGTCGACGAGGTCATGGTGAAGGCGCGCTCGATGAGGGGCTCGAGCCGGTCGGCGAAGGGGCCGTGCCCGAGGTGGAGCATGGCGGACTGCGTCAGCGACCCCGCCAGCTTGTGGGTGCTCGACACCACGAGGTCGGCTCCCAACCGGGCGGGGGACTCGGGGAGCTCGGGGTGGAAGCCGAAGTGGGGGCCCCAGGCGCCGTCCACGATCAGCATCGCGCCGCGGGCGTGGGCGACCTCCGAGAGCCCGCGGACGTCGGCGACGGATCCGAAGTAGCTCGGCGAGACCACGTAGACGGCCGATGCGGCTCGGCCTTCGCGCTTCGCGGCATCGAGCGCCTCTTCGAGCGCTTCCGGTGAGACGCCGTGCGCCATGCCGTGCCGCTCGTCCACGCTCGGCTGCACGAAGGCGGGCACGAGGCCGGCGACAAGGACGCCGTCGCTGAAGCTCGAGTGGGCGCTGCGCTGGGACACGACGTGCTCTCCGAGGCCGCGAGCCACGAGGGCCGCGGTGCGGTTCGCCTGCGAGGCGCCGTTGGTGAGGAACCAGGTGCGCCTCGCGCCCCAGGCCTCGGCGGCGAGCTCGAGCGAGCGCTGCAGGGGTGAGTCCTCGCCGAGGTCGATGCCATCCATGAACATCGGCACGTCGAGTGCGAGCGCCTGCTCGCCGATGAACCCGGCGAGCAGTGCGGCGTTCCCGGATCCCGTGCCGCCGTGCCCGGGAACCATGAGCTGCAGCGGCTCGCGCGTGGTGTACTCCCGCAGCGCCTCCGCATACGGAGCGCTGTCCTGGGCGGCCGAGAGTCGCGGCCGCGCGCTGGGCGTCGCGGCATCCGGGAGGGGGGCGGAGACGACCGCTGGGAGTGCGGGCGCGTCGGACGCGGAGTCTGGGTACAGCATGGTCTCCATCGTGACGAACGACGTGCCGCTCCGGAAGCCCGAGAAAGCTCACCCGATAGATACACTGTATATATCTACCTCGAACGACTCGATGTTCGGCGAGATACGAGGTAGCAAGGTGCGCCCGTTCGCGTACACGAGGGGAGCGGGATGATCGATTTCCGGCAGCTGGAGGCGCTGCGAGCCGTCGACCTCGAAGGATCCGTCGCGCGCGCCGCCGCTCACCTCGGCTGGAGCCAGCCGACGGTGAACTATCACCTGCGCAACCTCGACCGCCTCGTCGGCACCCAGCTGCTGCACCGCACGAACCGGGGCACGAGCCTCACCGCGGCGGGGTCGCTGATGCTCGACCGAGCAGTCGAGATCCTGACCCTCGCCGACCGCGCCGTCGTGGACGTGCGCGACCTGGGGGCGATGGGTCACGCGCGCCTGAGGTTCGGCACCTTTCCCACCGCGGCCGCGCGTCTTCTCCCCTCGATCGTGGCGAAGACGGCGGAGTTCGGGATCGACGTCGACGCCACTCTGGAGGAGGTGGTGCCGCTCGTGCGGCGCGTGAACCGGCGAGAGCTCGACGCGGTGCTCGTCTACTCCGTGCCGGGGTACGAGCTTCCGTTCCGCTCGGAGGTGGTGACCACCGAGGTCCACCTCGACCCGCTCCAGCTCGCACTGCCGGCGTCCCACCCGCTCGCGAAGCGGGACGTCATCGACATCCCGACGCTGCTCACGCTGAGCGACGAGCGCTGGCTGCTCGGCGCCACCCGGGGCGATCCCATGGACGCCGTGGTCGAGGACGCGTTCGCGGAGGCCGGCCACGCACTCGACGTGGCGATCCGCACCGACGACTTCTCCGTCATGCTCGGCATGATCGCCGCGGGGATGGTGATCGGCCTCGTTCCGCGGCTCGCGAGCGGATCCTCGCATCCCGGCGTGGCGCTGCGGCCGATCGCCGACCCGTCCTTCGCCCGCTCGATCCTGCTCGCCGCACCGGGCGGGGGCGGAGTGAACCGGCCGAGCACGGCGCTGCGGGTCCTGGCCTCGGCCGTGCGGCACGCGATCGCCGCGCTCGACTGAGTGCTGCCGCCGGCCACCGCGAGCGCGCGGCCTAGTCGCGCAGGAGCACGAGCTCCTCGAGGTCGAGCCGCGTGCGCGGGGCGACCTCGCGCTCGCGCAGGAACTCCGAGAGCTGCTCGTGAGAGCCCAGTGCGCCGAGCGCGGTGACCGAGACCGGGCGGAAGCGCGGCTCGAGGCCGAACGCGGCGCTGATCCGCTCGCGATCGAAACCGCCGATCTGGTGGACGTGGAGTCCCTCGCTGTGCGCCTGCACGCTGAGGTGCGCCACGGCCTGCCCGAGGTCGTACTCGGCCCACGGGCGAGGCTTGCCCTCGGCATCCTCGACCTCGGCGACGTTCACGATGAGCGCCGCCGCGCTGCCGGCCCACTCGCGGTTGAATCCGACGAGCGTCTCCTCGATCGCGGCGAAGCTCTCGCTGCCGCGGCGGGTGACGATGAACCGCCAGGGCTGCGAGTTGTTCGCGCTCGGCGCCCAGCGGGCCGCCTCGAAGACTCCGCGCAGCGCTCCCTCCGGCAGCGAGTGCTCGGCGTCGAACGCCCGAGGGCTCCAGCGCTCGGCGAGCGTGTCGATGACGGGGGCGCTGGTCTGGGCGATGCGGGGGTTCACGGGCGGGGTTCTCCTCGGTTGCGGTTCGGGTGTCCGGACACGTGCAACGCGGCACGCGCACGCCCTATTCCCGAGCACTCAGCCGAGCAGCCAGGCGACGGCGGCGATCACCGGGAGCGAGGCGAACGTCGTCAGGAAGACCGTGTCGCGCACCATCACCTCCGCGCGGCGGTAGGTCGCGGCGTAGTTGTACACGTTCTGCGCGGTCGGCAGCGCGGCGATGGTCGTCGCGACGAACACCTCGTCTGGAGCGAGTCCGAGTGCGGTGGCGAGCATCCAGGCGATCAGCGGCATGAGCAGCACCTTGATCCCCGAGGCCGTGAAGACGGCGGCCCGACCGGTTCCCGCCTGCAGCGCCCGCTGACCGCGGAGCGACATGCCGAAGCTCAGCAGCACCATCGGGATCGCGGCGGCGCCCAGCAGGTCGATCGGACCCATGACGATGTCGGGGACCGGGAGCTCCACGAGGGCCGCGAGGAACCCGAGGACGGAGGCGATGATGATGGGATTGGAGGCCGCCCGGCCGAGCGCGACGACGGCACCCCGCTGATTGCCCCGTGTCGCCTCGAGGATCGTGAGGATGACGGGAGCCATGACGACGAGCTGCACGAGCAGCAGCGGCGCCACGTAGGCCGCGTCGCCGAGGATGTAGACCGCCACGGGCAGCCCGAGGTTGTTCGAGTTGACGTATCCGGAGCAGGTCGCGCCGAGTGTGGTGCTCGCGAGGTCTCGCTTGAACCACAGCCGCGAGGCGACCACGAACACCGTCGCGACGATCGCCGCCGAGATGCTCGTGACGAGGATCACCGGCGAGAGCAGCACGGCGGGGTCGCTCGAGCGGAGCACCGAGAAGAGCAGAGCGGGTGTCGCGACGAAGAAGGCGACGTTGTTGAGCACCCTCCGCTGCTCGCCCTCGACGACGCGGAAGCGGGCCGCGAGATACCCGGCGCCGATCACACCGAGGATCAGGGCGAAGCCCTGCAGCACACCGAGCACCTAGTGCCCCCGGAATGCCTCGGCGAGCCACCAGGCGCCGCCGTCGGAGGCGATCCGCGCGTCGATCACGATGGGGCGGGCGCGTTCGCCCGCGAGCCACTCGCGCACCGCGTCGAGGTCGTCCGGATCCCGAACGGCGACTCCGTCGGCACCGAAGCCGCGGGCGATGCTCGCGATATCGACGCGGGGGAAGACGACCGTGCCGAGATCCGGCGACGCGGAACCGGCGGCGACGTCCGCTCCGAAGTGGTGGATCTCCGCGCCGTAGCCGTCGTCGTCGTAGACGATCACGACGAGCGGGATCCCGAGCCGGACGGCGGTCTCGAGCTCGGCCACCGCCATGAGGAAGCCGCCGTCGCCGGTGCCGAGCACGGGCAGGCGGTCGGGGCGGGCGAGCGCCGCGCCGATCGCGGTGCCGAGACCGAGGCCGATGGACTGGAACGCCTGGGTGAAGCAGAACCCGAACTCGTCGGGCACCTCGAGGTAGGCCGAGGGGTAGCCCATGAAGTTGCCGGAGTCCACGGAGACGATGCGCTCGGCGGGGAGCAGCTCGTCGAGGGCCCGGGTGAGCACGCGCGGGTCGATCCTGCGTTCGCCGTCGGCCGCCTCGCCGCCGAGATCCGGCGGCTGCTCGGCGCACGATCCCAGGGGCACGTCTCTCCAGCTCCCTTCCGCCGCGATGCGCGCCGCGACCTCCGGGGTGCGGTAGCGGACGGGTTCCGCGGCGACGCGGTCCGGCCGGTCGCCGCCGGCGGCGACGTCTGCGCGGGATCCCCCGAGCGCCGCGAGGACGGCCCTCGCGGTCGCGGCCGCGTCGCCCAGCACCCCGAGGTCGATCGCTCGCCGGGCCCCGAGCGCCGGCGCCTCGATGTCGATCTGCACCACGGTCGTCTCCGGCCCGATGAGCCGGCCGTGCCGCATGGTCCACATCTTGAGCGCGCACCCGACCCCGATGATC
>JAPSIU010000249.1 GCA_031178565.1 Leucobacter sp.
CGTAGACCTGCCGCTGCTGCGGGAGATCGCGCGAACGGGCAAGCCGATGATCGTGTCGACCGGCGTTGCGACGCTCTCGGAGATCGAAGCAGCGGTGAACACGGTGCGCGACGCCGGCTGCACCGAGCTCGTGCTGCTCGCCTGCACCGCCGCGTACCCTGCGCGACCCGAGGAGGCGCGACTCGGCAACATCCGGACATTGCAGGATCTCTTCGATGTGCCGGTGGGCCTGTCGGACCACACGCTGGGTGTCGGCGTGGGAGTGGCCGCTGCGGCGCTCGGCGCGGTGGTGATAGAAAAGCATGTCACCCTCGACAGGGCGCACGGCGGGGTCGACTCCGGTTTCTCCCTGTCTCCGGAGGAACTGTCCCAACTGGTGCAGGCAGCGGAGCAGGCGCGCGTGAGCGCGGCAAGCGGGATCGGATTCGGGCCGACCGAGGACGAGCGGGCAGTGCTCAAGCTGCGTCGATCCCTTTGCGTGGTGAAGGACGTGCGCGCCGGGGATCTCGTGTCGGCTGAGAATGTTCGGTCGATTCGTCCGGCGGGCGGACTGCCGCCAGAGGACTTCGAGCTTGTCAACGGCCGTGTGTTCACCCGGGACGTGGAGCGCGGGGCGCCGCTGACCTGGGATCTGATCTAGAGCTTCACCGAGCTGCGAAGCGCCACTTCGCGTAACTTCCGAAGCCCAGCTCGTTCGACGGCTGGTGGGGAAGGTACCCCGCCCTCGCGAACAGGCTGCGGGAGGGGAGATTGTCGTCGTGAATCGTCGCGACGAGGAGCGCGGGATCAGGAGCGTCGAGCCGGGTCTCTGCGGTGCGGAGCACGCTGCCCGCCAGCCCCTGACCGCGGAGTTCCGGGGCTACCGTGATCGAGACCTCCCACGCCGACGCGTCGAGACGATCCCAGCGTGCGGTACCGACGGCTCTTCCGTCCCTTTCGGCGATGAGCAATTGGCGATCCGGACTCGCGATGACCCGCTCGAGCCACGCTACATGGCTGCTCCAGTCGATCTCCCCGCCGTTCCGTGAAGCCGATCGGGTGGTCGGATCGTTTCGCCAGCGGAACAGCGTGTCCGCATCTTCGGATCTAGCCGGTCGCGCGGTGAGAGGATCCGCAGTGGCGGATGTCCGCCGATCAGGGCGGGACTCGAGCAGCTGCTCCCACGCAGCTATGATGCGCCAGGCTCCGAGACCGTCGACCAGAATCCGCGCACGGTGAGCGATGGTTGCAAGTCGGCTGCGATCCGTCGAGCGGAATATCGCGGCGCCGATGGCAGAATCGAGGTCGTCGCCGGGCACCATGCCCAGCGGGATGGCGATTCCCGCACGGATGCTGGACCGATAGCTCTCGATCTGATTGTCGGCCACGCACGCGATCGCCATCGGCACGCCCCCCGCAGCGAAGTCCCAGATCGACGTGCCGGCCGCCGTGATCACGAGATCCTGCTCATCCGCGAGGCCGGGGAGATCTTTCGCGAACGAGAGAAGCGTCAACTGCGATGCAGTCGAGCCGCAGCCTGCCAGCACCGCCTCGTGCATCTCACCGCGGCAGATCACCGTCAACTCGATCGGCGGATCCGCGTTCGCGAGCGACGCGGCCAGTCGAGGCGTGAGTCCCTGCGGGTCCGTGCCCCCGAGCACCAGGAGTATGCGGAGGGGAGGAATGAGGCTCTCCCGCACGCGATGGTCGATGCGTCTCGCCTGATCTCGGATCTGCATGGCCGCTGCCCCCACCAAGGCGCTTCCATCGTTACCGGTGTCCCAGCGTTCTTCCGCGAAGAGGTTCGCGTCGATGTGCAGATCGGCAGACCTCTGCCCGAAGCGCCCGTCTTGAGCATTGCTCATCAGGGGTCCCCTGGGAAGCCATCCTTCGAGTCGGGTCTCATAGCTGTCGACGTGAACGACATCGGGTCGCATCCCGTCCACGAGTGACGAGAGCTCCCTGACGCTCGTGGGGGACGGGAGCAGGTGGAGCTCGGCGTCGGGTATGAGCTCCGCGAGGACGGCTTGAGCCGCCTCGCCCAAGCTGCCCGCGAATGCAGCGCGCCACCCCCGACGCAGCGCTTCCTCCGCCAACGCGAGGCATCTCATGAAATGCCCCATGCCCGTATCCACCCCGGCGTTACAGTGGAAGAGTGCCTGCTTCATCGGCAAAAATGGGCCCTTCCCGGGTCGGCGGTGCTCGGCGGTGTCCCAACCAGGATAAACTACAACCATTGTGTCTGTTTAGCGATTCCTTGGGGCGTGGGTGAGCGTCTGCTCAGCGCGGGAGGTAGTCAATGTCTGTTCTTGAAGGATCGAGCATCCTGGTCACCGGGGGCACCGGATCATTCGGAAAAGCCTTCATCAAGTACGCCTTGGAGAAGTTGAACCCGAGCCGTCTGGTGATCTTCTCGCGGGACGAGCTGAAGCAGTACGAAGTGCGTCAGCTTTTCAAGGACGACCCCCGCCTGCGCTGGTTCATCGGGGACATCCGCGACGAGCGTCGACTGGCGAGGGCTCTGCACAAGGTGGACTACGTTGTGCACGCCGCTGCGTTGAAGCAGGTGGACACCGCTGAGTACAACCCCTTCGAGTTCGTGAAGACGAACGTGATGGGCAGCCAGAACGTCATCGAGGCTTCCATCGACGCAGGCGTGAAAAAGGTCGTCGCACTTTCGACCGATAAGGCCTCGAGCCCGATCAACCTCTACGGTGCCACCAAGTTGACGGCTGACAAGCTGTTCATCAGCGGCAACCACTACGCGGCGGCGTACGACACCCGCTTCGCGGTGGTGCGCTACGGCAATGTCATGGGATCGCGCGGTTCGGTGATTCCATTCTTCAAACGGCTCGGCGAAGAGGGCAAACCGCTGCCGATCACCGATGTCCGGTGCACGAGATTCTTCATCACGCTGGAGCAGGCGGTGGAGATGGTGGTCGACACCTTCGAGTTCATGCAGGGCGGTGAGCTCCTGGTCCCGAGAATTCCATCGATCAAGGTGACCGACCTCGCGCACGCGGTCGTCCCGGGCGCTGAGCTGGTCGATGTCGGGCTGCGCCCAGGCGAGAAACTGCACGAGGAGATGATCAGTCCTGAAGAAGGACGACGCACCGTGCTTCTCGACGGCGGCAACTACTACGTGATCCAGCCCGACCTGGCATCGTGGGGGTACAGCGCTCCCGCGAGGAGCACGCCGGTGCCGGAGGGCTTCAGAGTCCAGTCCGATTCGAACGATCTGTGGTACACCCGGGAAGAGATCGCGGAGATCCTCGAGGGAGGCATGTAGATGCTTCCGTACGGGCGCCAGTCGCTTTCGGAGGAGGACATCGAAGCGGTCGTCGGCGTGCTTCGAAGCGACTGGCTCACGACCGGGCCCTCGGTGGGAGCCTTCGAAGCGGAGATCGGGCGCCTGACGGGCGGCCATCGCGCGGTCACCACGACATCGGGTACCGCGGCTCTGCACGCCGCCTATGCTGCTGCGGGCCTCGGTCGGGGCGACGAGGTCGTCACCACGCCGATGACGTTCGTGGCCACTGCCTCGATGGCTTCGCTGGTGGGAGCGAAGGTGGTGTTCGCCGACGTCGAGGAGGACACGGCGCTGCTCGACCCGAGCGCGGTCGAATCCGCGGTGACGGACCGCACGAGGGTGATCGCGGCGGTCGACTACGCGGGGCATCCCGCCGACTACGACGCGCTGCAGGTGATCGCGGACCGCGTCGGCGCGCTGACACTCGACGACGCAGCGCACTCGATCGGAGGAAGCTATCGCGGTCGTCCGGTCGGCGATCTCGCGGATCTCACGACGTTCTCCTTCTTCCCGACGAAGAACCTGACCACCGGCGAGGGCGGTGCGGTCGTCGCGAAGGACCCGAGTATCGCCCAGCGCGCTCACGAGTTCCACTTCATCGGTCTCGTCCGCGATCCCGAACGCTTCCATATTCGCGACGAAGGCCCGTGGCACCAGGAGGTGCATGAGATCGGCGTGAATTATCGGCTCACGGATCTCGCGAGCGCGCTCGGACTCTCGCAGCTCACGAAGCTCGAGCGGTTCAAGGCTCGCCGGCAGCACATCACGGCGAGATACAACGCCGCTTTCGCGGACCTCGACGGCGTGAGGATCCCGGTGCAACGTGTCGACGTTGATCCCGTGTGGCATCTGTATCCGCTGCGTATTCGTGACGGTCGACGTCGTGAGGTCTTCGAGAAGATGCGCGCCGACGGCATCGGCGTGCAGGTCAATTACATGCCCGTGTACTGGCATCCGGTCTACGCTGACGCGGGGTATCGGCGAGGAATGTGCCCGAACGCCGAGGCCTTCTACGCCGAGGAGCTCTCCTTGCCGCTCTTCCCCGATCTCACCGCAGATCAGGTCGATCAGGTGGTCGAATCGCTGACGAGAGCGCTTCGATGACCCGGGTGGGCGTGATCACCCAGGCGCGCATGACGAGCACCCGGCTTCCCGGCAAGGTGTTGCTCGAAGCCGGGGGTGAGACGATGCTCGCGCACCACATCGATCGCGTGAGGTCCGCGGGCTTCGATGTGTACGTCGCGACGACCGCTAACGTTCTCGACGAGCCGATCGTGGCTGCGGCCGAGAACCTGGGCTGCTCGGTGTTCAGGGGGAGCGAAGAGGATGTGCTCTCCCGGTTCACCGGGACGGCTCGTGAGTTCGATCTGGAGGTCGTGGTGCGAGTGACCTCCGACTGCCCGCTCATCGATGGCGAACTCGTGCGACGGGGAGTCGAGACGTTTCTGGACCTCGACGA
>JAPSIU010000023.1 GCA_031178565.1 Leucobacter sp.
ACGGCCACGAGCGCTTCGCGGGGACCCCGACCCAGCCGCCCATGTCGACGTAGCCGTAGGCGCTGCCGGGCCGGTCGGGATTGACATTGAGACAGATGCCCGTCTTCCCCTCCTTGCAGTTGCGGCAGCGACCGCACGCGATGTTGAACGGAACGGAGACGATGTCGCCGACCTTGATGAACTCCACATCGGGGCCGACCTCGACGACCTCGCCGGTGATCTCGTGGCCGAGCACGAGCCCCTCCGGGGCGGTGGTGCGGCCGCGCACCATGTGCTGGTCGGAGCCGCAGATGTTCGTGGCGACCGTGCGCAGGATCGCCCCGTGCGGCACCTTTCGGCCGACGTTCGCCGGGTTGACCCCCGGGCCGTCCTTCAGCTCGAACTCGGGGTAGTCCGTGTCGATGACCTCGACGACCCCTGGGCCCTTGTACGCAACTGCTCTGTTTCCAGACATCCTCGTCCTCTCCTCGCGTGGCGGTCAGCCACTGTCACGAGTCTCCCGTGCGGCGACCCCGCCCCTCAATAGCTCTCCGGGCGGGCCAAAGCCATACCTTCGGGTAGCTCCTCCTGGGTAGGCTGGGGGCATGGCTGAGTCTGTACCCGACGATGGGCTTCTGCGGCGCCTCTCGGAGATGCTCACGACTCCCCTGGGCTCGATGGTGCACGGGCTGTCGGGTCTGCTCGCCCCGCTGGTGAGTCATTCGGCACTCGTCACCCTGGCGGCCGATATCGGCGGAGGCAGACTCCAGGGCACCGGCGACACCTCGTTCATCAGGGGGGTCCGGGGGCTCGACCTCGATCGACTCAAGCAGGAGGCCGCCAGCTTCGAGGAGGTGCGGCGCGCTCCGCTCACGGTCGGCGGCGTCGAACGGGAGACGCTGCAGGTGCTCTCCCGCAACGGGGCGCTCCTCGTCATCGCCGATCCCGGGCCGCTCGAGAGGACCGACGCGGTGCTCAGCCTCTGGAACATCATCTCGCTGCACGTCCAGGAGCGGGCCGACGAGGCGACCCCGGGCTACCTGCAGCACGCTCGTGCGACGGCGGGCACCCGCATCAAGGCGCTGACCGAGCTCTCGGACGAGTACGCGAGCCTCCTCGGAGAACTGTCGACCACGCTCCGCTCGGACAGGCTCGACGATCGCGAGGCCCGAGCGGCGGCGGTCGCGCTGACGAACAAGGGCTTCAGGCGGCTGCAGGCAGCGACGGACCAGGTCCGCTCCCTGACCGAGGAGCCGGTCACCACGGCGTTCGCACGTCTGAAGAGCGAAGTCCTCGCGCTCACCCAGTATCGAGACATCTCTCTGCAGTTCATCGCCCCGCCCGACGACGGCCGCCCGCTTCCCGACGAGGTCGCTCGGGGAGCACGCGCGATCGCCCGGCGGGTGCTGCTCGATCTCTCCGAGATCCCCGAGGTTACCCGCGTTCGCGTGCGCTGGGACTGCGACGGGAGCAACCTGCTGATGTACCTGCGCGACGACGGTCCCGGAACCGAGGGGATAGGCGAGATGCTCACCCGCGCCGCCGAGCACCGGGTGCAGGCCCTCGCCGGGAACCTTACGGTCGAGGCGACTTCGGGGTGGGGCACCGCGCTGAGCATCGTGATCCCGCTCGACCCGCCGCGCGCCAGTGTCGCCTCCTCAGCGCTCGCGCGGCTGCGCCCGCGAGAGGTCGAGGTGGCCGACCTGCTCGTCGCCGGCTCCAGCAACCGGGCGATCGCGGGTCAGCTCGGGATCAGTGAGAACACCGTGAAGTTCCACGTCTCGCGCATCCTCGAGAAGCTCGGCGCTGGCTCGCGCGCCGAGGTGATCTCACTGGTCCTGGCTCAGCAGCAGGCGTGAAGGCACGGTGCGGCGGCACCGGATCGCCGAGGATCGCAGGAGCTTCGGGGCATTTGCCCCAGTATAAGGAACGGAACCAAACCCAGGACGCTTCACTCCCCGCGCTCCCCCGGGCAGAAGCGGGGAACTATCGCATCAGATACGACCACGTCGACTCCGCCGGGAAACTCTCGCTCCGCCGCGCCGGAAAAATGCATCACCTCGGAATCGGTGTCGCCCATCAACACAAACGCGTCATCATGCTCATCGATGAGCACACCGTCACCGTCGTGCATCTCGATACCGGCGAGGTCATCACCACGAACACTATCGATCCCGGCCGCGTCTACTGGAGAAACCAGCAGCGGGAGCCCGGCCGATGGCCAGACTCCCGCTAACTGCGTCGCATGTCGCGACTCATCTGAGACACATGTCCCGACTCATGACATACGTGGATCTGAGGGGAATCGAACCCCTGACCTTCTCATTGCGAACGAGACGCGCTACCAACTGCGCCACAGACCCTGACAGCGATCCACTCTAGCAGGATCATCCGAATCACGCGAAATCCGGTCGGAGCACGCGGCTTCCGTCAGGGATCCGGCGTCCGTCAGAGGCTTTCGTCGGGCTGGATTCGACTGACCGACGCGGAATCTCCGACGGAAGTGAGGCGCCACGCCTGCAGCGCAACGACCGCGACAGCTCACCCGGCGTTGCGACGGCGGCGCAGAGCGGCATCGAGATCGGGCATGCCCTCGCTCGTATCCCCGACCACGCCCATCTGGCGCAGTCGAGCGTGCGCCGCCTCCCGCTGAATGCCGGCGCTCGACGAGGGCGCCCGTCGGCCGGCGACGGGCGTGCGGGAGTTCCCCGCAGCATCCGCAGCACCCGCAGCACGCGAACCCGCCGAACCGGTCGATCTCGGCTCGGACGCGGGCTCTGCGGCCGGAGCGGAGGGGGCCGACGCGGTTGCGTCCGAAGAGGCTCTCGCGGCCTCGTCCGCGCGGACCCGCGTCACCTGCTCGCGGGCCTCCCGGAGCAGGATCGAATCGGTCTGGTTCTCCCGCGCCGCAGGGCGGCTGGCACGAGCCCGGGCGAGCGCACGGGCTCGCTCGATCCGATCCGCCGCCGCCTGCTGGGCCGCCGCGTGCGCGGCCGCCGCGGCCTCGGTCTCCCCCGTCGCGGTGACCTCGGACTGAGGCTCCGCCGCGGCCGGCGACGACTCGGTCTCCACCCGTTCAGCGGGGATCGTCTGCACCCGGGCACGACCCGGAGCGAGCAGGACCAGCGCGCCGAGCGCCGCCGCGAGCAGCGCCGCCGACCACATCAGGATCGCCGCTCCGCTTCCCGCGATGGCGAACCCGGCGCCCACGAGCGCTCCGAGGAACCCGAGAAGGGCGCCCAGCGCCGCGATCGCCCGAATCCGGCGCACGACGGGCCGGCGCAGCCGTGCGGACCGGTGGGCCGCCGCCTGCTTGCGGCGCATCTGCTGGGCGAGGATCTCTGCCCGCACCTGCTCGGCCCGAGCCGCCGCGAGTTCCGCGGCGCGTTCGGCTTCCTGCCTCTTCTGCGCGCTCCGCAGCAGCTTCTCGTGGGCGAGCGCTTCCTTCGCGGTGGCTTCCAATCGGACCTCCTCGGGAACCTCTGACGTCTCCGCGAGCACCCGCAAGGTCCGCTGCAGGCGCAGCGCGTTGCGTTCGGCCGCGCGGAACTCGCGCCTGCGCACCCAGGCGGGCACCAGCACGGCGGCCCAGAGCAGCGCCGCCACGACAAAGATCACACCGCCTCCGAGCACACCGCCAGTCATGAGATTCACTGTACGGTTCCCTCGCGCGCTCCGCCTCTCGGCGCGCCGCTGCGCATCCAACAGAACCCGGCTTGCCGAGGCACCCACCGCACGCACGGCCCGATTCGGCACTGCACCACGCGCCCGGCCCGTCTATCCGGTCAGTCGTTCCCGTCCCTCATCGCCCGCGTCGAGCAGCCGCTGCAGCATCCCCGCGGCGACCTCCTCCCGCGTCACGGCGTAGCAGTCGTGATCTCGCCAGTCGCCGTCGATGTGGATGTAGGCGCTCCGCCGGCCCTCGTAGCGCATGCGCAGCTTCTCGACCACGCGCAGGGATGCGGTGTTCTCGGGCCGGATGCAGATCTCGACGCGATGCAGACGGAGCTCGGCGAACAGATAGTCGATCGCGAGCGCGACCGCGGCGGGTGTGATGCCGCGGCCTGCGACGTGCTCCGAGACCCAGTAGCCGATCTGCGCGGACTGCAGCGCGCCGCCGCTCACCTCAGAGACGCTCAGCTGGCCCACCACCTCGTCGTCGTAGATGATGACGAAGGGGACCCCGCTTCCCGCCCGCAGCTGCCTCCGCATCACGCGGATCGTGGGGCGCATCGGCGAGGATCCCGGCACCGCTCCCCGACCGTACGGGTGGGTCGCCTCCCAGCGCTGCAACCACGCCCGATTCTCGCTGAGCAGGCGGCGCAGACGCTCGGCGTCGGTGCTCCGGATCAACCGCAGTCCCACCCGCCCGGCCGCGAGCGGAACGGGCGTCTCGATGGGGCGGCCGAGCGGAGCCACGCGTCAGTCGCCGGAGCGCCGCGCGCGCAGGCGGTCGGCGAAGTCCAGGATCCAGTCGCCGATCTCCTGACCGAGCTCCTCGTGGTCGACGCCGAGCAGCACGTTCGCCTTGATCCAGTCGGCCCGATCGCCGGTGTCGTAGCGGCGGCCCCGGAAGACGACGCCGTAGACGGGCCCCTCGCCCTTGCCCTCGGCGAGGTGGTTGAGCGCGTCGGTCAGCTGGATCTCTCCGCCCCGACCCGGCTCGAGCTCGTCGAGGATGTCGAAGATCTCGGGGCGCAGCACGTACCGGCCGATGACGGCCAGATTCGAGGGCGCCTCCTCGCGGGAGGGCTTCTCCACGAGCCCGGTGACGCGCACGACGTCCGGATCGTCCGTCTCCTCCGCGACCGCGCAGCCGTAGAGGTGGATCGACTCCCACGGAACCTCCATGAGGGCGATCACGGTCGCCGAGCGGGCGTCGTGCTCGGCGATCATGCGGTCGAGCAGGGGATCGCGGGCGTCGATCAGGTCGTCGCCGAGGAGGACCGCGAACGACTCGTTGCCGACGTGGCAGCGCGCGCGGCCGACGGCGTGCCCGAGGCCGAGCGGCTGCCCCTGCCGCAGGAAGTGGACCTCCGCCAGCTCGCTCGAACCGTGCACCTTCTCGAGCTTGCCCTCGTCGCCCTTGCGCTCGAGCGTGAACTCGAGCTCGGGCACGCTGTCGAAATGGTTCGACAGATTCCCCTTGTTGCGCCCGGTGATGATGAGCACATCGCTGAGACCCGCGGAGACCGCCTCCTCGACCACGTACTGGATCGCCGGTTTGTCGACGATGGGGAGCATCTCCTTCGGCATCGCCTTCGTCGCCGGCAGGAAGCGGGTTCCGAGGCCCGCAGCGGGGATCACAGCCTTCGTTACCGTCCGAGCCTGGGTGCGCTGAGTATCGGTCATGGTCGTCAGCCTAGTATCCGCGGCGGAAGCGGCCAAGTTGTCCCGACCCGCGGCGTATGCTGACTCGCATGGAGCAGCACGGCGGAGTCGGGGAGGTCGGCGAGCGCAGCGGCTACGAGGAGCGCCGCGATCGCGACGAGCAGGTGAAGCGGCGGATCCGGGCGGAGGTGCGCACTCGGCGCAGAGGGATGACCGGAGTCGAGCGTCTGCGTGCACGCGCCGGCCTCGCGGAGCACCTCATCGGGCTCGTCCAGAGGCGCGCGGCGCGCACGGTCACCTGCTATCTCCCCACGGCCGACGAGCCGGACCCCGCGGAGTTCCTCGATTGGACCCTGAGTGCCGACGTCGAGGTGCTGCTGCCGATCGCCCGCGAGGACCGGCAGCTGGACTGGGCGCGGTTCGACGGCGGGGTGACCGCACGCGGACGGCACGGGATCCTGGAACCGACGGGCGACAGGCTCCCCCCTGAAACGGCGGGGGGAGCCGATCTGATGCTGATCCCCGCGGGCGCCGTGGACGGGAGCGGGACCCGGCTGGGCTGGGGCCTCGGCTACTTCGACCGGTGCCTGGCCGCGCTGGATCGCCGCCCACCGGTCTTCGCTGTTGTGTTCGAGGACGATCGCGTTCCCGAGCTTCCGCGGGAACCGCACGACATTCCGGTCGACGGCGTGGTGACACCGGCCGGCGTCGAGGTCTTCGCAGCTGGAACAGGCTAAAATCAAGGCTTGTGCCTACCTATGCCTACCGCTGCGCCGAGTGCGACCACACCTTCGACATCTACCAGTCGTTCTCCGATGACGCCCTCACCGTGTGCCCCGAGTGCGACGGCAGGCTCCGAAAGGTGTTCGGGTCGCTCGGGGTGACCTTCAACGGCTCGGGCTTCTACCGCACCGACTCCCGCGCGGCGGCGGGCGGCGGTTCTTCCGGCTCGAAGGAATCCGGCTCGGGGTCCTCGAGCTCCGGCTCCTCGGGATCCTCGGGATCCGGCACCTCCGGATCGGGATCCTCCGGTTCTTCCGGCTCGGGATCCTCCGGCTCTTCCGGCTCGTCGGGCTCGAGTTCCTCCGCCGCCTGAGCCCTCGGCGGCGGTCGACGCTGCGATCGCGCCGCCGGCACCCGGCCCGCTCGCCGAGCGCGGGCTATCCCCAGTGCGGCGGTCTGTCCCGCTTCAGCCGATCCTCGTTGCCGCCGGCGCCCTTCGCACCCCTCGCCCCGTTCCCGCCGCCGCTCTTACCGGATGGGCTCTCGCCCCACCCCTCGGGCCGATCCTCCGCGGCGCGCGCAGTGAGGGGATGCTCGGACGGGCGCGGATCCACACCCTCCGGCGCGGGCCGCGTCGCTCGCCGGGTTCGACGGGCCGGGCGCTCGGAGCGATCGCTCACGCCTGATCCGTCGCGGTAGCGCCCTCCGCCGGCTCGTATCCGACGATGCGTGCGATCCGACGCGCCACCTCGTCGGGATCCGCGAAGAGGTCGAAGCTCTGCACGCGGTGATAGTGCCACCCCAGGCGGCGCAGTACCGCCGGACGCAGGCGCAGCGTCTCGCGGAGGCTGTCGCCTCCATCACCGAGATCGAGGTCGATCGCGATCGCCCGGTCTCCGAGGGAGGCCGCGAGCGGGATGGCGCCGCGATAGTCGATGGCCACGGTGAGGCCGAGAGCCTCCAGGCGGTCTGCGAGCTCTCCCAGCATCGGATCGCGCTCCGCCGGAAGCGAGAGCGGCTCGGGGTCGGGGTGCTCGAACGCCAGCAGTTCGGCGAGCTCGACGACGCCGTGCTTGATCCGCGCGGTGTCGAGGTGCTCGGGCTTGAAGCAGCTCACGATGGTCATGGCACGGCGCGCCCGCGTCATCGCGACGGCGAGCAGTCGTTCTCCGCCGGGCTGACCGAGAGCGCCGAAGTTCGAGAGCACCCGTCCGTGCGGTGTGCGGCCGTACCCGATCGAGAAGATCACACGATCCCGGCTTTGGGCGGTCGCCTGCTCGAGGGTGAGCACCGCGAACGGCTCCGCCCGCTCCCCCAGCAGGAACTCCCGGTACTGCGGGAACTTCGAGAAGGCCTGCAGCACGGCCTGGTACACGCGCACCGCATGCCGTTCGCTCGCGGTGATGACCATGAGCGACTCGCCCGCGCGCTCGCTGGCGTGCTCGAGCACCAGCTGCACGACCCGATCCACCTCGGCGTCGGTGCTCTCGACCGCGCCCGTCTGCTGATCCGGCAGACCCTGACCGCCGGGCACGAACTCGTAGGTGAGGCTCGAGTGCCCGAGGAAGCTCCCGGCCCACGGCATCGACTGGATCGCGCCGTCGTAGAAGCGGGTGTTCACCAGGTTCGTGAGGTCCTCGCCGCCCGCGCGGTAGCTGCGGGTCAGCGTCAGGGTCGGCAGCACCTCGCCCAGCTGCGCGAACGCGGATCTGGAGTGCAGCTCCTCGGCGACCACCGCGGTCTCCTCCTCTGCGGGGGTCCCCACCGAGATCTCGAAGCGCGACGGCGTCTGCGTCATGGTGTCGCCGAACGCGACGACCTGCTGCGCGCGACGGATCGCGCCGATGTTCTCGACCAGGGTCGTCGCCCCGGCGTCGACCAGGAGCACCGCGTCGAAGCGCATCGCGTCGGGCAGCTGCGCCACCTCGTAGGGAGACATCGTCCAGACGGGCGCCAGCACGCGGAGCAGATTGGAGGCCCGCTGCACGAGCGCCGAGGCGGACGTGTAGCCGCTTCTCAGCGCCTCCCGCAGCGCGAGCGCCTCCTGCTTGTAGTCGAGTACCGCCACGCGCCAGGCATCGGCGAGCGACGACGCGAGCAGGGCCCCGTTGGCACCCGCGTGGGCGTCGTCGACGAGCCGGAAATCGGCTTCGAGGCGCTCGATCACTCCCGTGTTCGCGCTGAGCAGGGCAGGGTTCGTCTGCAGCATCCGCTCGAGCGCCGACTGCCACCAGGCCAGCTCGAGCTCGGCGGCCACGTCCGCCGCGGGCACGTGCCTCGCTGAGAGGTCGTCGAGCAGCGGCTCCAGGTGCGAGGCGCGGAGGCGCTCCACGATCGTCGTGCGCTCCTGGATGTTCTGCAGCGCCTCCGACTCGCGGGCGAGATCCGAGATGCGGTTCGCGAGCCCGGCCAGCGAGAGATTCTTCAGGCGGTCCGCGTCGCCGACCGTTCCGAGCACACGATCGAGCTCGTCCAGATCCTGGTAGGCCGACTGGAAGGCCACGACGACGTCGGCGATGCCGAGCGGGACCTCCGGTCGCGCGCCCACGACGGTCGTGTAGCGCTGCCACAGCACCCGCTGCTGCTGGATCTGCACGAGCCGCGAGTACATGTCCGTGATGTGCACGCCGGGGCGCACATACTCCCGCGCGAGCTTGCGGAGACGCCGCTTGTTCGCCGACGACATGTCGTCGCCGCCTCGTGGGGCGTGCGCCGCGATCACCTCGGTGAGCGAGCGGTCGTACACCTCCGGGGTGAAGCGGTCGAGGGTGTCGCGGATCCCCATGAGCAGCCGCAGGTAGACCCCGAGCTCCGCGACGGTCTCGTAGGGTCGCATGGAGGTCTGGCCGATCACCTCGTTCGCCATCGAGATGAGGCGCGGCAGCTGCGACTCGGCGAGGTCCACCGCGAGGCCGTAGGCCTTGCGGGCCTCCTCCGTCGTGCTGAAGTTCACCCCGTACCAGGGGGAATCCTCCGGCCCGTACTGGAACTGGCCGAGGCGCGCCACCTCCGTGAGATCCTCCGCGACGGAGGAGCGGTCGAGGGTGAGCTGGCCGAGAGCCTGGTCGTCGAGGCGGACCGTCGTGGTCGGGGGCCGCTCGCTCAGCGCCAGGAGCGTGAGCTTGCGCAGCGCTTCGAGGGGGGAGATGCCGAAGCGCTCGTCGGCCGCGGACAGCGCGGTCTGGTAGTCGAGCAGCACGCTCCGCAGGCGCGTGAGCGCCTCGTCGACGTCGCGCAGCTGTTCCGGCCGCGCGTTCTCATTGCGGCTGATCGACTCCACCAGGTTCCGGCGCAGGCGGCGGGGACTCACCGAGAGCCCCGCGAGACCGGCGCGGGTGAGCCGGTGCGTGATCCCGTCGAGGGTCGCGCGGCGCGGCGAGACCACGAGCACGTGCTTGCCCGCGCGCACGAGGCTGCCGATCGCGTTGACCACGGTCTGCGTGCCCCCGGTTCCCGGGAGGGTGTGCACGACGAGCGAGTGCCCGGCATCGATCTGGGCGAGCACGTCGTCCTGCTCGGCGTCGGCATCGTAGAGGTAGCGATCGGTGTCGGGAGCCCGCTCGTCGGGCGGCGTCGCGCTCACCGGCCGGTAGGACTCCGCGAGCCGGCGCCTGGCCGGCTCGTTGCCGCACACCGCCGCCAGGATCGGCGAGTCGAGGTCCGTCGCGTCGGCGACCATGAGCTGCGAGACGTTGTGGAAGGAGGAGACGACGAGGCGGGGCTGCACGACGAAGCCCGGCACACCCGCCACCATCTGCCGGAGACGATCGATCACGGGCTGCGGCTTGAACACCCCCTCCGACTGCGAGAGCTCGATGAGCGTGCGCGCGTCGAGGTTGAGGCCGAACTGCTCGCGGAGCACGCGGATGAGTTCCGAGTTCACCACGGGGAACTGCTTGAGCTTCAGTTCGAAGTCGCGCCCGTAGCGGCGGATCGCGAGCGGGCGGAGCAGCACGGGAGCGCAGAAGTCCTCGCCCTCGAAGTTCCACTTCGCGATCCCCACTCCGAGGTTCACAGTCTCGAGGCCGCGCACCGTGCGCATCTCGATCGCCTTGTCCGTCACCCGGCCGGCCGCTGCCCGCGCGTGGCGGAGAGCGAGGTCGTCGCGGATCAGCGCGGAGAGCAGGATCTTGTTGCCCGTGATGAACTGCGGCAGCCCGCCCGGGTGAGTGGTGGAGAGCTCGATCCGGTTGGCGGGCCGGTCGTCGAAGTGGAGCAGCGGGTTCCGGCCTCCGATGCCCGCGAGCTCCCTGCGCCACGCCGCGTGCTCGTCGGCGTAGGTGTCGACCAGGGAGACGAGGCCGGTCAACTGCTCGCTCGCGCCGGTCTCCACGTCCTTCTCCTCGGATCCGGGCGCCGTCGCGAGGGCGCCCTCGTTGCGGGGATGCACCGCCTCAGCGGGCTTCCCGGCACCGTTCTCGCCGCGACCCTTGTCTTCCGGTCGCCGTCGCCGATCAACACTCCACACACCGCCACCCTAAGCGGTGCACGGGGGAATCGCCGCAATCACGCCGGTGTTTCGCGGCGGTCGCGCCTACCGAGCCGTGGGAACGCCGGTCTTCGCCGTGACCACCGGGTCGGCCACCGCCACCTCTCCGCTGCGGAGCCGCGCGAGGCCACGCATGAGGTGATACACCGCGATGGCCGCCAGCGTGCCGAGCGCGATGCCGTTGAAGACGACCGAACCGAGCTGGAGCGTGAAGTCGGCGATGCCGACGATGAGCGGGATCGCAGCCGAGAACTGATTGATGGGCTTCGAGAAGTCGACCCTGTTGTCGATCCAGATCTTCACGCCGATCAGGCCGATGAGGCCGTAGAGCGCCACCGTCACGCCGCCGAGCACCGCGGGCGGGACGGAGAAGATCACGGCGCCGATCTTGGGCGAGAAGCTGAGCAGAATCGCGATCGTGCCCGCGATCCAGTAGGCCGCCGTGGAGTAGACACGGGTCGCCGCCATCACACCGATGTTCTCGCCGTACGTCGTCGTGCCGGATCCTCCGCCGAAGCCGGCGAGCACGGTCGAGACGCCGTCGGCGAGCAGCGCGCGCCCCGTCACGGCGTCGAGGTCGCGATCGATCATCAGGCCCACGCTCTTCACGTGCCCGACATTCTCGGCGAGGAGCACGAGGACGACGGGCAGGAAGGCGGGCAGGAGGCCCCACAGCGACGGATCCGCGAACGGGTTGCCGACGGCGTGGAAGGCGGGCAGCCCGATCCACGCCGCCTCGCCCACGGCGGCGAAGTCCACGAGGCCGACCGCGATCGCGGCGACGTACCCCACGGCCATCCCGAGCACGATCGAGAGCCGGCCGATGAGGCCTCGGAAGACGACGGTGATGAGCAGGATCGCGACGATCGTGACGAGAGCGATGGTCGACGAGAGCGCCTGGTCCACGTCGGGGTTGTTGGCCGGGTCGCCGTTCCAGTTGTTCTTCACCGCCGGGGCGAGGTTGAAGCCGATGAGCGCCACGATCGCACCCATCACGACGGGCGGCATGAGCGCGTTGATCCAGCCCGTGCCGAAGCGGTGGACGACGAGCCCGACGATCGCCATCAGCACGCCGATGGCGAGGATGCCGAACGATGCGCGCGCGAGATCCCCTCCGCCCGCGGTCGCGGCCATGATCGGGGCGATGAACGCGAACGACGAGCCGAGGTAGCTCGGCAGACGGTTGCCCGTGATGAGCAGGAAGAGCAGCGTGCCGAGTCCCGAGAAGAAGAGGGTCGCGGTCGGGCTGAACCCGGTGATGAGCGGCACGAGGAAGGTCGCGCCGAACATCGCGACCACGTGCTGGGCGCCGAAGCCGACCGTGCGCGGCCACGTCATGCGCTCCTCGGGGAGGACGATCGCGTCGGGCGAGACGCGCTTGCCGTCTCCGTGCAGCTTCCAGGGCAGGGCCATCGGGGCTCCTTCGCGGGGGTCGGGATCGGCACGCTCGCGCCAACGCAATATCCTAGTCCGCTACCGCGCGATCCTCACCGAATCACGGAACGGGCGGGCGACGAGCACGGCGGGTGCACTGCTATCCGGCTGCGAGATAGACCTTGCGGATGTGGTCCTCGACGGTCCAGCGGGTGCGGGTGCCGGCGACGAGGCGCATGACGTCGCCCGGACCCACCTGCACCGTGCGGCCGGGTTCGACACCGGGGCCGCCGAGCAGCTCGATCGTCGCTCCGCCTGAGAGCACGACGAAGAGCTCGTCCACCTCGGTGTCGGTCACGACGCCCTCGCGCAGCTCCCAGATGCCCGCCTCGGCGTCGCCGACGGACCCGAGCTCGACGATCCCCTGGGCCGGGGATCCCGAGACGGTGTCCTCGGCGGGCACGGGATCGAGCTGCACCTCGGCGCGGATCCCGTGCACCACGGCGTTCTCGCCCGGCGGCAGCAGCGCGCTCATGAGTCGAACCCCAGCCCGAGGGCGTCGAGGGTCTTGAGGAGCGCATTGCGCTTGCCGCCGTTGTGGTCGGCCCGATCGAGGGACCAGCGGGTGAGGTTGATGCCGACGGAGGCGGCGGGCTCGGGCGGGAACGGGAGCGGCATCTCCTTGACCATCTGCAGCTCGGTGCGCTCCGTGATCCGCCCCTCGAGACGGTCGACGATGACGTCGGCCGCGAAGTGCGTGGCGCCGACCCCGAGCCCGGTGAAACCTGCGACGTACTGCACACGGCCTCCGTGCGCCTGACCGAAGAAGGCGCAGAATCGGGTCGAGGTGTCGATCGCCCCCGCCCAGCGGTGGGTGAACCTGACGCCCGCGAGCTGCGGGAAGGTCGTGAAGAAGTGGCTCGCGAGCTTCCGGTGGCTTTCGATCCGATCCTCGTACTCGCGCTTGATGCGCCCGCCCGCGAAGTAGACGGCGTCGTAACCGCCCCACAGGATCCGGTTGTCCTTCGTGAGCCGCGAGTAGTGGAACTGATTCGCCATGTCGGCGAGCCCCTCCCGGCCCTCCCACCCGATCGAGGCGAGCTGCTCGTCGGTGAGGGGCTCCGTCATGAGCACGTAATCGTAGACGGGGACCGTGTGGAAGGCGTAGCGCTTGAGCAGCGAGGGGAAGACGTTCGTGCAGAGCGCCGCGCGATCCGCCGTCACGGTGCCCCGCTCGGTCTCGAGCCGGATCGGGGCGTCCGCTCCTGCGTCGAGGCGATTCACGGGGGTCTGCTCGTGGATCTCGACCCCGATCGCCGCCGCGTGCCGCGCGAGCTCTGCGGCGAGCTTCGCCGGGTGCAGGTTGGCGTTCTCGCGCGGCGAGAACTCTCCCCCGAGGAACGTGGGGGATGCGATCCGCTCCCGCACCTGCCGCTCGTCGAGTGCGATGACGTGCGGATCCTCGCTCTCCCCGAGCCACTCGGTCTGGTAGGGCTCGTTGGCGACCGAGAGCTGACCGGTGCGCTCGAAGTCGACATCGAGGCCGTGCTCTTCGATGAAGCGCTCGATGGCGTCGAGATTCTCGTAGCCCAGGCGCCGCAGCGTGCCCGTCTCATCCGGCCAGCGGGATTCCGCGTTCGGTTCGCCGTGGGTGATGCTCGCCTCGCAGAACCCGCCGTTGCGACCCGATGCCGCCCACCCGACGCGGACGGCCTCGAGCAGCACCACCCGGCGTTCCGGGTGCTCGGTCTTGAGCTTGATCGCGGTCCACAGCCCGGCGAAGCCTCCGCCGACGACCGCGTCGTCGACTCGCGCATCGCCGTCGAGCGCGGGGTACCGCTCAGCGCTTCCGGCGACGTCGTCGGTCCAGAAGCAGCCGAGCCTGGTCGACGCGAGCGAGTCGTCGACGACCTTCGCGTCGGGCCGGTGCGTTTCGAAAATGGTGGGTTGCATGGGGTCCTCGTCCTCGGTGTCCTCTCGATCCTCGCACATCGGGATCGACCTGTAAACGAAACTGTCAACGTCGTTTACAACGGAGGGACGGCGCTCCCGCGCCTATTGCGTTCCCGGAGGTTTCATGATCGCTCCGGTGGCCAACCCCATGGCGAGGCCCGCCGGCACCCACAACCAGAACTGCGTGAGGGCGCCGAGAACGACGCCCACGATCGCACCCATCACGATGCCGACGATGATCTGCTTGCGCCTCGCATCCGGCGACGGGCCGTTCTTCCCATCATTCTGCTTCCGCCCGCGATCCGACCCCTTGCTCATGCCTCGAGCCTACGCGCAGCCTCTCGGTCCGAGACGTCGAGTGCTCTCAAGGCGTCCAGTTCCTCCTCGCTCGCGCCCTTCGCGAGCGCCAGGTCGACAAGGCGCCCCGTCGCACGCGCGATCTTGGCGACGCTGAGCGAGGGAACCGCACCCGCCGCGAGCAGTACCGGCTCGACCCGGTCGAGGAGCCCGGGATCCGCGCCCGGCATCAGCTCCGCCTCCCACTCGCGCCAGGCCCGACGCACGCCGCCGATGCGATCCACGGCTCGCACGCGATCGTCCGCGAGTTCCACGAGTTCCCGGCCCTCCCGATCCCGCAGTCGCACCACGGTGCGCTCGGTGCGCAGCTCCGCGATCGGCGCGATCCCGTCGGCTGCATTCCCGATCCGATCGCGGACCTCGGCGAGGAGCCCCGCCGGCATCTCGTCGGACGGGGGCCAGAGGAGTTCGCGCACCCCGTGCGCGCCCCTCTGCTTCAGATGCCAACCAGCGTCCTTGCCACCGCTGCGCACCCGAAGCGCGAGGCTCTGCCGCGCGAGCGCGCCGTCCGCGGTGTCGAAGTAGGTGGCGGCGAGGCGGTTCGGCTCGGGGGCGTCGGGAACGAGCGCGAGCGCCTCGAACCCCGCCGTCGGCAGCTCGGCGTCCGCCGTCACCTCGTACTTGCGTTCGACCTCGAAGGCCTCGACCGATTCCTGCTCCGCCACACGGCCAGCTTAGAGGTTCGGAGGAGCGTCCGGAGCGGCGCACGAGGTGCCGCGCCGCAGTTACACTGGCCGGGTGACTGCGGGGCACGAGACAGCGGACGAGGACGCGCGGGGCCAGCGCGCGGTCGACGAGGGTTCGTGGGAGCAGCGCGCGGTGGATCGCGCCGCGCGCGCTTGCTCCGCCGCCGCTGCCCGCCTGCACGAGGCAGGCGTCGCTCCCGAGGCCCTGGCCGAGTATCTCCCCCCGCGACGCGGGTTGCTGCGCACGAAGCCGGCCCGGATGCGACCCGTCGGCGACGTGTGGAGGCTCGGGACCCTGCTGCTCGACACTGACGGCAAGCTCTACGCGGCGGGGCGCGCGACGCGGGCCGCCGAGCGCGGGCGTCCGGGGTACCAGTCCGTGTCGCGCGAGGAGCGCCGTGAGATCGCCGCAGCCGCCCTTCGCGGCGGATACGCGGCCGGCACCCCGGTGAACTTCGACGCGGTGCCGATCCCGCTCACGATCGAGGCGCTCTCCGCCGACGCCGAAGACGCTGAGCGGCCCGTCGGACTGGCCGCCGGCGAGGTACGCACGCGGTGGAGGCCGGGGGCGCCCCTCGATGGGGCACCGCCGCTCGAGGCCTTCCTCATCGAGCGGGTCGGCCTGCTCGTCGATCCACCGCTGGGGGCGAGTTAGGCGCCACTTTCCCGGCCCGGGCTCCACTCCCCTGCCTGGGCACCGCTCCCCGGCCCGCGGCTCCTCCCGCGCCCCCGCCCCCGCCGTTCGGTTGGCGCGAAGTGCGGCTTCGATCGCGTGAGGTCGCACTTCGGGCCAACCGAATGAGGAACGCCGGACCGGGAACGAGGAAACGTGGAAACGGGAACGCCAACCCGGGAACGAGGAACGCCAAACGCGGAAAGCCGGACGAGGGAAAGCCGGGAAGGCTCGCGAGCAGGAAACGACGCCCCGGATAGGACTGGAAAACGGTGCCCCCGATAGGAATCGAACCTACGACACCTTCTTTAGGAGAGAAGTGCTCTATCCACTGAGCTACGGAGGCGGAAGCGGCGCCCTCCCGAGGGATCGCACCGACTCTCAAGATTAGCAGAGCCGGATCCTCGGATCCCCGAACGAGGGCTCCGGTGTTACGCGGCGGCCTCGACCTGCGGTTTCCCCATGGCCGGGCGCCATCAGGCGCGCAAGTCCTCGCTCGACCGCTCCCGGCTGCGGTCGCGGATGAAGATCGAGCACGCGAAAGGCGGGCGGGGCCGAAGCCCCGCCCGCCTGTCAGCGAAGATCTGGATCAGCCGAAGCGGACCACGGTGAGACCCGACTCGCCGCCGGGGGCGATCGGACCGACGCGGGTGGTTCCACCCCAGCCGCCGTGCACCGCCTGGCCGTTGCCGATGTAGACGCCCACGTGCTGTCCGGGGAACACCAGGATGTCGCCCGGAGCGTAATCGCCGCTCCCCACGACCACACCGCCGAGAGCGGTGTACTCGCCGACCTGGGTGCCGAGGTCACCCGCGGGGATCCCCACGGCGCGCAGCGCGTTCTCGACCAGAGCCGTGCAGTCCTGGTTCACTCCGACCTGGGCGAGCGCAGCGTTCGCGATGCCCTGTCCGCCGACGCCCGCGGGAATATCCGCGCCGGGCGCGGGTGCGGCGCCTTGACCGGAGGTCGCGGTCTCGGCCTGCGCCTTCTGCTCCTCCGCGAGCTTGGCGGCTGCGGCCTCGGCGGCCTCCGCCTCCTTCGCCAGGCGCTCCTGCTCGAGGATCGCCGAGTCGACGGCGCCCTCGGGCGCTGTGAGGGGCAGGACGGCGGCGTCGACGTTCACCGTCTCCAGCGTCTGCGCCGCGACGAAGCCGTCGGGCACACCCTCCGCCTCCGGGGTGACGGCGTACGCCGGGAGCCCGAAGGTGCCGACCATACCGAGGCTGAGGGCTGCGGCACCCGCCATCTGGGCGAATCGCTTGACCTTCGCAGAAGAGGGGTTCGTAGCGTCTTCCGAAACCACTACTTCAGTGCTGGGGTTCTGAGTCACGAGATAATCTGCCTTACGTTTTTTGCGTTCACTTACCGTTCAGGATGGCCCATGTGAGCCGCGACCGTTCAAGGGTAACTGAAGATCACGGGAATGTCACGCTCAGATCACGAAACCCTCAACACCCACTGAAACCCTAGGAATTTCAACGGAGAACCGGGGTCGGATCTCTCGACATCGAACGAGTTCAGGCGGCCGCCGCCGAGTAGCGCGGACCTTCCGCTCAGATCACGCCCTGCTCGAGCATCGCCTGCGCGACCGTCACGAAGCCCGCGGAGTTCGCGCCCAGCACGTAGTCGCCGGGGCGGCCGTAGCGCTCGGACGCCGCGTAGGTCGCCTCGTGCACGTCGCGCATGATCCCGTGCAGGCGGGATTCGCTCTTCTCGCGGTCCCAGCGCGAGCGCGCCGCGTTCTGGCTCATCTCGAGCGCGGAGGTGGCGACGCCGCCGGCGTTCGCCGCCTTGCCGGGAGCGAAGAGCACCTCCGCCTCCTGGAAGAGCTCGACCGCCTCGGGCGTCGTCGGCATGTTCGCACCCTCGGCGACCGCGCGCACACCGCCCGCGATCAGGGCGCGGGCGTGCTCGGCGTGAAGCTCGTTCTGGGTGGCGCAGGGCAGGGCGACCTCGCCCTGCACGTCCCACACGGATCCGCCGGCGACGAAGTGCGCGCCCGGCCTGCGCTCCGCGTACTCCGCGATGCGGGCCCGCTCGACACCCTTGACCTGCTTCAGCAGTTCGAGATCGATGCCCGCCTCGTCGACGATGTAACCGCTCGAGTCGGACGCCGTGACCGCCTTCCCGCCGAGCTGCTGGATCTTCTCGATCGCGTACGTCGCGACGTTGCCCGATCCCGAGACGACCGCCCGGTAGCCCTCGATCCCCTGCCCGGCCCGCTGCAGCATCTCCTCGGCGAAGAAGACGGCGC
>JAPSIU010000250.1 GCA_031178565.1 Leucobacter sp.
GGAATTCTCGAATCGTCACCCCGAGGTCTCGTTCGCGCCGGTCGTCTACGACGGATCCTCGATCCTCGCGACGCAGCTCGTCGCCGGGGCCCCCGCCGACGTGTTCGCCGCCGCCGACGAGCGGTCCATGGAGGTCGTCGCGGACGCCGGTCTTCTGGACGGATCCGCCGAGCCGTTCGCGACGAACGAGCTCGTGATCGCGGTGGCCCCGGGGAACCCGCTCGGCATCGAGTCGCTCGCCGATCTCGTCGATCCCGAAGCGCCCGAGGAGCCCGGATCGGACCGCGAGGCCCCCGTCGTCGTGGCGTGCGCCGCCGAGGTGCCCTGCGGCGCCGCCGCTCGGACGCTGCTCGACCTCGCCCGGGTGGACCTCCACCCCGCGAGCGAGGAGCAGAACGTCACCGCCGTGCTCTCGAAAGTGCGTGCCGGAGAGGCCGACGCCGGCCTCGTCTACCGGACCGATGTGCTCGCGGCCGGCGGCGAGGTCGAGCGAGTCGCGATCGAAGGAGCCGACGAGCACCCGAACACCTATCCCATCGCCGTGCTGCGGGACACGGCCGCACCGGAGGCCGCCCGCGCCTTCAGCGACTTCGTGCGCTCGTCCCGCGGCGCCGAGATCCTCGCGGATCACGGGTTCGGAGCACCGTGAGCGCGCGGACGGGCCGGTCGCGTCCGCCCGCGGCGCTGTGGCTGCCCGCCGGGATCGGCGTGCTGCTGCTCGTGCTGCCGCTCCTCGCGCTGCTGCTGCGCATCGACTGGGCCGAGGTCCCCTCGGTGCTGCTCTCGGCGACCGCGCTCGACGCGCTCCGGCTGTCGCTGATCACGGCCGGCATCGCCACGCTCTGCTGCGTGCTGCTCGGCGTGCCGCTCGCGATCGTGCTCACGAGGCTCGGCGGCGCGGCCGCGGTGGTGCTGCGCGGGATCGTGCTGCTGCCCCTCGTCCTTCCCCCGCTCGTCGGCGGGATGGCGCTCCTCCTGCTCTTCGGCAGGGGCGGCGTCCTCGGCGACGCGTTGTGGGCGCTCGGGACGCGGCTGCCCTTCACGACCGCCGCCGTGGTGCTCGCTCAGATCTTCGTCGCCCTGCCCTTCCTCGTCATCTCGGTCGAGGGCGCGCTGCGCAGCGCGGATCCGGAACTCGAGAGCGTCGCGGAGGGACTCGGCGCACGGCCGGCGACGGTGCTGAGGCGGGTCACCCTGCCGCTCATCGCTCCGGCGCTCGTCTCGGGGACGACCCTCAGCTTCACGCGCGCGCTCGGGGAATTCGGGGCGACCGCCATGTTCGCCGGGAACGCCGCGGGCACGACGCAGACGATCCCGCTCGCCGTCTACACGGCCTTCAACGGCGCCGGCGTGGGCCAGGACACCGCGCTCGCGCTCGCGCTGCTGCTGATCTGCATCGCGTTCGCGACGCTGCTCCTGCTGCGCGGGCGGATCGCCGGGGTGGCGCGATGACGGGCGCGCTCTCCTTCGACGGCGAGGTGCGGCGGGGCGACTTCCTGCTGCGGGCGGCCCTCGAGGTCCGCCCGGGCGAGGTGCTCGGCGTCGTCGGGGCGAACGGTGCGGGAAAGTCGAGCCTGCTCGGCGCGATCGCGGGAACGCTGCCGCTCGCGGCCGGCAGGATCGCCGTCGGCGACCGGGAACTCGCGCGCGTCGTCCCCGGATCCCGAACCCGAGTGGGGGGCGCGAACCGGCACGTGCTGCGCGCCGAGCGGCGGATCGGCCACCTCGATCAGCGCGCGCGTCTCTTCCCGCACCTCGATGCGGCGGAGAACATCGCCTTCGGACTGCGAGCCAGGGGAGTGCCGAGGCGGGAGGCGCTCGCCACGGCGGAGGAGTGGCTCGGACGCGTCGGGCTCGCGGGACGAGGCGGGGCGAGGCCGAGCGAGCTCTCCGGCGGCCAGCAGCAGCGGATCGCGATCGCGCGGGCGCTCGTGTTCTCGCCGGATCTCGTGCTCCTCGACGAGCCGTTCGCGGCGCTCGACGTGGCGAGCGCGAGCGGGATCCGCGCGCTCGTGCGGACGGAGCTGCAGCGCCTCGGGGTGCCGGCCGTGCTCGTGACCCACGACCCGGTCGACCTGCTCTCGCTGGCCGACCGGATGATCGTGCTCGAAGAAGGACGGATCAGGCAGACGGGGGCGGCGGCCGAGGTGCTGGCCGCGCCCGCGGTCCCGTTCGCGGCGGAGCTCGCCGGCCGGGTGCTGGTGCGCGGGCCGGCGTCGGAGCGCGGGGGTGTGCTGCTGCGGGGGGCGCCGCTCGCGGAGCTCCGCGGTGTCGGCGAGTTGCCCGCGGTGGGAGGCGCCGCGGTGGCGAGTTTCGATCCGTCCGCCGTGCGGGTATCGCTCGCGGAGGCGCCCGGCGCGGAGGAGCCCGACATGCAGGGGTGGGTCGGGCGCGTCGCGGAACTCGAGGCCGCGCGGGCGGGGGTGCGGATCTCGGTCCACGGGTGGGAGGAGTTCGCGGCGGAGGTGCCGGTGTCGCGGGCGATCGAGCTCGGCCTGCGGCAGGGCTCCGAACTGCGGTTCGGGATACCCGTGTCGGCGGTGAGATGCGCGCCCGAGCCCCGTTTTCAGATGTGAAGCGCGTACCCTGGGTGGTGATGCCTGAGAGGGGTGCCGAGATGTCGACCCACCGGGGTACGGCCGTGCCAGCGCAGGGGGACGGCGCCGTTCGACGGCTTCCCTCGACGGGGCTCGCCGATCGCAGGGGGCGGATGCTGCGCGATCTGAGGATCTCGGTCACGGACCGATGCAACTTCCGCTGCGTCTACTGCATGCCGAAGGAGCTGTTCGGCCGCGACTACCGCTTCCTCGAGCGCGACGAACTGCTGAGCTTCCCCGAGATCGTGCGCCTCGCGACGGTCTCCGTCGGCATCGGAGTGCGGAAGCTGCGCATCACGGGCGGCGAACCCCTGCTGCGCCGCGGCCTCGAGGAGCTCATCGCGGAACTCGCGTCGCTCCGGGCCCCGAGCGGGGAGCCGATCGATCTGGCGCTCACCACCAACGGGGCCGCGCTCCCCGTGAAGGCCGAGGCCCTGCGCGCGGCGGGGCTGCAGCGGGTCACCGTCTCGCTCGACTCGCTCGACGACGAGCGGTTCCAGGCGATCAACGACGTCCGCTTCCCCGTCTCCCGCGTGCTCGACGGGATCGCGGCCGCCGAGGAGGCCGGACTCGCGCCGGTGAAGATCAACGCGGTGCTCAAGCGCGGCGTGAACGACGACGAGATCCTCGCGCTGGCCGAGCATTTCCGGGGCACGGGGCACGTGCTGAGATTCATCGAGTACATGGACGTCGGCACGTCGAACGGCTGGGTGCTCGACGACGTGGTCCCCTCGGCCGAGGTGGTGCGCCGGATCGACGCGGTCCACCCGCTGGAACCGCTCGGCCCGAGCGCTCCGGGGGAGACCGCCAGGCGCTGGAGATACCGCGACGGAGCGGGGGAGATCGGAGTCATCTCGAGTGTGACCGAGGCCTTCTGCGGAAGCTGCACCCGGGCCCGCGTCTCGGCCGAGGGACGCCTCTTCACCTGCCTCTTCGCGAGCGACGGGCTCGACCTCCGCGCCCTGCTGCGCGACGGCGCCGACGACGCGGCGCTCGCCGCCGCGCTCACCGGAACGTGGCGCGACCGCGACGACCGCTACTCGGAGCAGCGCTCCGAGCTCACTCCGAGCGCCGGCCGTCGCATCGAGATGTCCTACATCGGGGGGTGACGCGCGGGTCACCGGCGCGAAATCGGCGGGATGTCATCGGAACACCCGCGCGGATGCGTCGGAGCGGCCCGCGACGGGTGTAGGGTCCGAGGACCGACCACTTCCGCGTTCCGGGGCGGGGCCGATCCTTCCTCCCCGGCAGGACCGAGAGGACAAGGCCGCCCGATGAGTGTGCTCGACCGCGAGGCGATCATCGCCCCTCCCAAGTTCAACCGCTGGCTGATGCCCGCCGCCGCCCTCGCCATCCACCTCTGCATCGGCCAGGTGTACGCGCTCAGCGTGTTCAAGACGCCGCTCATGGGGGAGTTCGGCGCGGGGGAGGTGGCGATCGGGTGGGTCTTCTCCGTCGCGATCCTGATGCTCGGGCTCTCGGCCGCGGTCGGCGGCACGTGGGTCGAGCGAGCCGGCCCGCGCAAGGCGATGGTGGTCGCCGGCGCGTTCTGGGTCGTCGGCTTCCTCGTGTCGACGCTCGGGATCGCGACCGGCCAGCTGTGGCTGCTGTACCTCGGGTACGGCGTGATCGGCGGCATCGGGCTCGGGATCGGCTACATCTCTCCGGTCTCCACCCTGATGAAGTGGTTCCCGGATCGGCCGGGACTCGCGACCGGTCTCGCCATCATGGGCTTCGGAGGCGGCGCCCTCATCGCGAGCCCCCTCTCGAACGCACTGATGAGCGCGTACGGCGGAGGGAGCGACGAAGCCCATCTCGTCGCCGGCCTCCTGCCCACGTTCCTCACGCTCGGCGTGCTCTACGCGCTCGCCATCTCGGCCGGCGCCTTCGTGATCCGTCTGCCGCATCCCGATTGGAAGCCGACCGGCTGGGATCCCTCGAAGGTCGTGCAGAAGAAGATGCAGACCTCCGGCAACGTCTCGGCGAAGCGCGCGATCCGCACCCCGCAGTTCTGGCTGCTGTGGATCGTGCTCTTCACGAACGTCACGGCCGGCATCGGCATCCTCGAGAACGCGGCTCCGATGATCCGGGGCTT
>JAPSIU010000251.1 GCA_031178565.1 Leucobacter sp.
TGTTCGGTTGACATCGGCCGCGACTGCGGCCAGATCCTGGTGCCCTCGGGTTCCGCCGCTCCGTTCGATGAGAACGGAGACCGGTGGCGTCACGCCGATGAGTGGGCACGCGAAGTCACCTCTTTCGAGGCGCAGCTATCAGTGTACCACTGCGCGGCCTGGGATGGCGCGAGTGGCGCGGGCCCCGCGCGACCACAGGCGGGCGGGTTCCTCGCTCACACCCCGGTCTCAGCGGTGGTTTCGCGCTTTTCTCTCCACATCGCCCCGAATTCGCTTCTCCGCGCCGCCGCGCCGTCACAGGATTACCCGCAGGAGGTGCCCCATGACCAGCACAGCAGAGCACACGCAGAAGACCGTACACGACCGAGCGCGCCCCATCCCGCACAACCGGGCCCTCGGCGCTCGCGGCGAAGCTCTCGCCGCGGCGTACCTCGAGAGTCACGGCTACCGCATCCTGGATCGCAACTGGCGCAACCGCTCCGGAGAACTGGACCTCGTCGCGCAGGACCGGGCGATGCTCGTCGCGATCGAGGTCAAGACCCGAAGCGGAGACGGGTACGGCAACCCGCTCGAGGCGATCACCGCGCGCAAGATGGCACGACTGCGCCGCCTCCTGCTCGACTGGGCGCGGGAGCACGACGCCCGGGGCGGCGGACTGCGAGTCGACGCGGTCGGCATCACGATCCGGCCTGGAGGCGCTCCCCGCATCGATCATCTCCGGGGGATCTCATGAGCCCCGCCGTCTGCCGCGCCGCGGCGATCGCGCTCACCGGCCTGGAGGGAACCGCGATCATGGTCGAGGCCGCCGTCTCGCAGCAGCTGCCCGGCATGGCCATCATCGGTCTCCCCGACACCGCGCTCGCGGAGGCGAAGCTCCGCGTGCGGTCCGCGACGGCTCAGGCAGGTCTGCCCCTGGCCGATCGCTTCATCACCGTGAACCTCAGCCCTGCCTCGCTCCCCAAACAGGGATCCGGCTTCGACCTCGCGATCGCGCTCGCGGCTCTCGCCGCTTCTCGGCGCCTCCCGCGCGAGCGGCTCGCGGAGACGGCGCACCTGGGCGAACTCGGACTCGGCGGGGAACTGCGGCGCCCCGTCGGCCTGCTCTCCGCCACCGTCGCAGCGCGGGGGCTCGGCTTCCGCCGTGTCATGGTGCCCGAGTCCTGCGGAACGGAGGCCGTGCTCGTGCCCGGCGTCGAGGTCGTCGCCGTACGCGATCTGGCGGCCGCCGTGGCCTGGCACTGCGGAGAGGAGGGCGACTGGCGCGTAGTCGGCGATGCCGAGGATTCCCGAGATCCCGTGCCGGCGAGGGCTCCCTCCGCGGAATCCGAGATGGACATGGCGGACGTCATCGCGCAGCCCGAGGCCGTCGACGCGTTCGTCATCGCCGCGGCCGGGCGGCACCACGTCTCGCTGCTCGGGCCTCCCGGCGCTGGGAAGACGCTCCTCGCGTCGCGGCTGCCGTCGATCCTCCCCGACCTCACCGACGACGAGGCGCTCACGGCGAGCAGCATCGCCTCGCTCGGGGGCTCCCCGCTCACCTCGCTCGTGCGCCGTCCGCCGTTCGAGAACCCGCACCACTCCGCCTCGTCCGTCTCGATCATCGGCGGCGGAAGCGGTGTCGAAGCGCGGCCCGGCGCCATCACCCGAGCGTGCCACGGCGTCCTCTTCCTCGACGAGGCTCCCGAGTTCCCGCGCAGCGTGCTCGACGCACTCCGGCAGCCGCTCGAATCGGGAACGATCGAGATCCACCGTTCCCGCCTGCGGACCCGGCTCCCCGCGAAGGTTCAGCTGGTACTCGCCGCGAACCCGTGCCCGTGCGGGAACGCGGGGTCGCCGGCCACCGATGCGCAGTGCCGCTGCACACCCAGCACGCGCGTGAAGTATCTGCAGCGCATCTCCGGACCGCTCAGCGATCGCATCGATCTCCGTCTCACCGTGCGCCGCGTGCCGAGTGTGCTCCTCGAGTCGGCCGCAGGGCCCACCCCCCGCAGCGCCGAACTGCGGAAGCGCGTCGTCGTCGCCCGTGACCGTGCCGCCGAGCGGCTGCGCGGCACACCGTGGCGCGTCAACTCGGAGGTCCACGGGAACTGGCTCCGAGGTTCTGGCGCGCGGTTGCCGCGCGCCGACACTGCGATTCTCGACCGGGCCCTCGCGCGTGGCGCACTCACACTGCGCGGCTACGACCGCGCCCTGCGCGTGGCCTGGACCATCGCTGACCTGAACGGCAGGGATCGACCCGGCAGGAGCGACCTCGCCCAGGCGCTCGTGCTGCGCGGGGGCGATGCCGCGTGAGCCGCGGAGAGGTCCGGGTCCGAGCCGACGCCGAGCTCCGGGAGCGCATCGCCCGCCTGATCCATCGCGAGGCCGCGGGAGGCTCCGCGCATGGCGGACAGGACCTCACCCGCGAGCTCACCCAGGAGCAGGCGGACACCGCGCTCGCCCGGATCGTGTGCTCCCGCCTCGTGGAACCGGGGGACGCGGTCGCGGGAGCCCTCATCGCCGCCCTCGGGCCGGGGCCGCTGCTGGATCTCCTGCTCTCCGGCGCCCGCGCCGAACGCGTCTGCGCGGCCGCCCGGGCCGAAACCGGAGCAGCGGTGAACGAGCGTCAAGTCGCCGCGGGCCTCAAACGATGGCTCCCGCGCCTCGACCGATCGGCGAGCCTCGCGGACATCGACAGCGCCATCGCCGCGGGCATGAGCATCGTCTCGCCCGAAACCCCCGCCTGGCCCGGTGGTCTGAACGATCTCGGCGACCACGCCCCGGTCCTGCTCTGGGTCAAGGGCGACGCCTCGCTGCTCTCCGCGTTCTCGCTCGCCGTCGTCGGCGCACGCGCCTGCACCGGCTACGGAACCCACACCACAGCCGAATTCTCCGACGCCGCCTGCGCAGCCGGTGCCGCCATCGTCTCAGGCGCGGCGTACGGCATCGACGCAGTCGCTCATCGCACCGCGCTCGCGGCCGATGCGCCAACGGTGGCCGTGCTGGCTGGAGGCGCGGATCGCCCCTACCCGAGCTCGCACGGACCGCTGCTCGATCGGATCGTCGCGACCGGCGCGGTCTGCTCCGAGATGGTGCCTGGCTCGGCTCCGACCCGGTGGAGGTTCCTGCAGAGAAACAGGTTGATCTCGGCCCTGGCCCGCGCAACGCTCGTGACCGAGGCCGGCACACGATCGGGCTCGCTGAACACCGCGGGGCACGCAGCGGAACTGGGACGGGCCCTCGGTGCGGTGCCCGGTCCGGTGACGAGCGCGGCTTCCGCCGGATGCCACCGCTTGATCCGCGAGTACGGGGCGATGCTCGTGACGAGCGGTGCCGAGGTGCGGGAGCTCCTCGGCGTCTCGGACGGGATCCTGCTCGCCGACGCGGGCCCGGACGACCCGAGCGAGGTCCGCGAGTCGGCACTGCACCGCCGTGTGATCGACGCGCTGCCGCTGCGCGGAGGCCGCGCAGCGGGCGACGTGGCCCGGCTCTCGGGGCTCGGCTTCGACGAGGCGAGAGGGGTGCTCGCAGAACTCGAACTCCTCCGCCGCATCACTCGTCGCGAAACGCCGGGAGCCGCCGAACCGCTGTGGGTCCTGCAGCGGCGAGAATGAGAGCATGAGGTTAGCGGAGGCGGTCGAGGCGTTCGTCTCCGCCGTCCGCTTCGAGTACGGCTACTCGGAGCACACCGTGCGCGCGTATCGGCGCGACCTGCGGGAGTTCGCGGAGTTCGCGGAAGATGCGGGCGCGTCGGAGACGGCGGATTGCGATATCGAGCTCCTGCGCGGCTGGCTCTGGTCTCGCCAGCAGCGAGGACTCGCCCCGGCGACGCTCGCGCGCAACGTGGCCACACTCAAGTCGTTCGGCTCCTGGCTCGAGCGGAGCCGCCTCGTTCCCGGCAACCCCGCCTCCCGCCTGCGCTCCCCCAAGGCGCCCCGTGCTCTGCCCCGAGTACTCGGGGACGAGCAGATCACCCGGATCCTCGATCGAGCCGCGCTTCGAGCGGCGAGCGGAGACCCCGAACAGCTCCGCGATCAGGCCGTGCTCGAGCTGCTCTACGCCGCGGCCCTCCGTGTGGCAGAGCTCTGCTCCCTCCCGCTCACGGGGTTCGACCGGAGGGAGCGCACCGTGCGGGTCCTCGGCAAGGGCGGCAAGGAACGCGTGGTGCCGCTGGGAGCGCCCGCGGCACGCGCGATGGAGACCTACCTCTCCTCGGGCAGACCCGCGCTCGCCGCGCGCGGACGGCGTTCGGCCTCGGGCGGGCGCGCGACTCCCGGCGGCGGGTGCGCGACTCCCGGTGGCGAGCGCGCGGACATCGCGGGCACGACCGCAGAACCGGAGAACCCCTCCCTCTTCCTCGGCAACCGCGGCGGCACGCTCGGCCCGAACGCGGTGTATCGTCTGGTCGCTCGCGAGCTCCAGCAGGAACCGGGCGGCGGACCGCGCGGTCCGCACACCCTGCGCCACACCGCAGCGACCCATCTCCTGAACGGCGGCGCCGACCTGCGCATCGTCCAGGAGATGCTCGGGCACTCGAGCCTCGCCAGCACCCAGGTCTACACGCACGTGTCGACCGAACGGCTCGCCGAGAGCTACCGTCAGGCGCACCCGCGCGCCTGACCCGGTCTCCCGCTCGCCGGGACGGGAGCA
>JAPSIU010000024.1 GCA_031178565.1 Leucobacter sp.
CGGGGACGGCGCGAGGGCGGTGAGGTCGGGGTAGTGGATGTAGGACGGGTCGACGCCGCTCGGCGGCATCGGCGCGACGTCGCACAGCCATTCGTAGGACAGGCCGTTGGTGCCGCGCGTGGGCTGGGACTCTGTGGGAGTCGTCATGAGGTTCTCCTTCGGGGTATGCGAAAGCCCCCAGCAGGTGCCGGGGGCTCGGGTCTGGCGAGACGGGGTTATTCGTCGGGATATCGGTTACCGCGGAACTCGAAATTCTGTGTGGTCTCGAGAGCCTCAGTCGTGTTCGGTTCGCCCCACGAGGTGGAGCCGATCTGGCGGACTCGGTCGAAGTCGAGGCCGCCGACCGTCAGCCGGGTCTTGTCGGGGAAGAGGCGGCGGAGGTCGTCGAGCCAGTCGCGCACCTCGAGCGCCCCCATCCCCGGGTGTCGGGCTCGGATCTGCACGCGGGTGCGCTCGATGTTGAGCACCCCGGACTGCGGCATGTACGGCGTGATGACGCACGTCGCGACCGTTTCAGCTCCGGTGCCGGTCGGGGAGTGGTCGAAGTAGATGCCGCGCACGGTGGCCGCGTAAGGGAAGCCGTCCGCGTTGTAGACGGCGAGACCCGCGGCGTGGATGCGCTCGGCGATGCCGACCATCAGCCGGCCAGTGTAGCCGCGCGGTTCGTAGGGCGGCATCAGAGCCCCCGCCCGAGCCGGGACGCGATCGCCTGCTGCAGGTCGGCCTCATGGTCGGCGAGGGGCTGCTCGAGGTACTTCGCCTGGCCCTCGTCGTGCCGCCAGTCGAGCTCCTCGTGCTGGCGGGCAGCGTAGGGGGTGTCGTAGGAGACGTGCGCCTCCAGGTTTCCCGGGGTTGCGGGCGTCACCTGGCCGGTCGCTCGCAGGATCCCGGTGTCCATCGGGACGAGCGGCTGCGAGTAGCCCCGAAGCAGTTCGGCAGCGTGATTCAGGGCTTCGGGCGCGTTGGCCTGGATCATGGCGGACACGATGTCCCCGTTCCACTCCATGGATACGCTCATCGCAGTTTCACCTCCAACAGGTCTGTGATCTGCGGGTGCTCGTAGCGTCCGCAGAGTTCTACGTGCGCGGACCGTTCATCGGGGGTGCCGGCCCAGATCGTGACGCGGGTCTCTGGGGTCGGCACCTCAGCGAGTGCGGAACGCTCGACGTAGACGGTCGCGGTGATGGCCGCGTCCTTGTCGTACTGGTCTCCGCGCAGCTTCGTCGCGTCCACGATCAGGGCCCGCTTGACCGGCACGGCGGCGGCGTAGGCGCGACCGTTCGGGCCGCCGCCGAGGTACGGATCCACCGTCACCAGGTTCTTGTGGCAGAGGAGCTCATCGAGGGCCCGCTCCACCCTGCGGGGTGAGATGCCCCTACCCATCGGTGATGCTCCCCGGAATCAGGCCCGCGATGCGGAGGATGCGGCGCGCTTTCGGCGAATGCTGCGGCACGCCCGACCCCTCGTCCGAGCGACGGCTCCCGCCGAGAGTCAGGGGGCCGAGGGAGATCGGCTCGACGCCCTCCATGATCTCGACATCGTCGCCGTACTCGGCACGATGCTCCGCCTGCGCGCACGTCGCATCCCTGAGCGCGTCCCTCACCGAAGGGTCGGTCGGCATGTCGTCCTGGTCGACGCGGTAGACGGCGGTGAGGAGCATCTCGTCGACCTCGAGGGAGGCGTCGCGGAGGAGACGAGCCGCACCCACAGGCGGGGAATCCTGGCCCAGCCAGGTCGCGTACTCGGGCTCAGTGGCGTAGGTGCGACTCATCTCATCCTCACTTCTTTCGGCGCGGTGCGGGCTTGGGTGTCTCCGGCTCAAGATCCTCGGCTGCCGGTGCCTCGGCTGCCAGCGTGATCGTCTCAGCGGTGAGCGCGGAGACATCGAGGGTCTCTGCGACGATGCCGGCGCCAGTGAAGAGCGCGACCGTGCCCTCGCCGGGGTTGATGTCGGCGGTCACGCCGTCGATGAACTCGACGCCACCGAACACGACGCGGCCTGCGGGCGCGCGGGGATCACGGAAGACCGTCATCAGCTCTGCTCCTTGCCCTCGCCGCCAGCGGGCGGGTTCTCGGCGGGCTTCTGGTCGCCCTTTGCCTTGCCCTCGGCGCCGGCGGTCTCGATCTTGTAGCCGTGCCGGCCGAAGTACGCGAGCGCGGCCTCGTCGTCGGTCTCGCCGACACCGTTCTTGAAATCGACGCCGACGACAGTGCCGGTGAAGCCCTTCACCGGCGTCTGAATGTGGGGTGCCATGTCCTGCTCCTTCTGGGATGGTTGGGGCGCGTGTGGGCCGCACAGCTCGTATGCGGCCCACACGCTCGGGGTTACTGGACGCGGATGTTCCGGAACACCGCGGCGGCCTTCGTTGCCTTGAGCGCGACCGCGATCGGACCGAGCTCCACCTCGCCACGCTTCACAGCACCCGACTCCGTGAACGTGGGCAGCCAGGACTGCACGAGCTGCCCGCCGATCGTGGACACGCCGTGGAAGCCGTCGAGGCCGACGCGGTACGCGAACAGGTCGGTGAGACCGTCCGTCGACACGGCCGCGACGGTGCGGGTCTCGATGGGCACGATCGGATCGTTCGTGCCGGCCTTCGCCCCGGCATCTCCGAAGAGGATGCCGCCGTAGGTCTCGCGCTCGATCGGACGACCGTTCGCGCCGACGAGCCCCTCGACGGGGTCCTTGGTGTACATGCCGGCGCGGCGTGCAGCAGCACGGACGCGGGACAGCACCTTGGCGTTGCCGACGAGGATCGTCGGGGTGCCGTCGAGCACCGACAGGAAGTCGTCGAGCACGTCGAGGAACTTGTGCTCCGCGCGCGGATCGGTGTCGAAGTCGCGCAGGTCGGTGACCTCGTTTGCGCGGTACTCGGTGGAGGTGCCGACGAGTGCCTTGTCGAGGCCGTCGAACCCGTTCGCGTCGGTCGCGGTGTCGCCGTTGATGACGAGGTCAGCGAACTTCGCGTTCGTGGACTTGATCTTCTGCCGCATGTTGAGGGCGATGTTGCCGGATGCGGCGGGGCCGAGCTTCGCGGTCACCCGGTCTACGGAGAAGCTGCCGCCCATGACGGCGAGGTCCACCGAGTGGCGGGTCGTCTCGACGTTCTGGTCGGTGTACTCGGTGTTGATCTGACGAGTGGAGGCGGTCGCCTGGGTGGAGAGGCGCCGGTACCCGTAGGTGAGGGTGTCGCCGCCGCCGGCGGGGTTGACGACGTCGTCGAAGATCAGGGAGTCGGGGATGACGCCGGTCTTGCGGAACTCGTCGATCGCTTCGACATCGACGTCGTCGGTGGTGTTGTTCTTGGATTCTGCGAGCGAAACAGCCATGCTGTGGTGCTCCTTTCAGGTGTTATCCGCCGAGGCGCGCCGCGATGGCGCTCTCGAGCGTGTTGGGCTTGGTGGTCGTTCCACCGGCGGGGGTTCCGCCGGACGTGTTGGGGAGCGGAGGCGCCGCGGGGGTGGCGGCGTAGGCGGGATTGGCTTGCACGAATGCCTCGATGGCGGCGCTGAGCGCGGCGGTGTCGGTGAGGTCGATGTCCTTGACCGCTGCCTGGAAGGTCGTGCTGTCGAGCAGGAGAGCGGCGTTGGCCTTGCCCTCTGCCGCAGTGGTGACGGCCTTCTCGCGGGCGAACTCGGCGAGCTGGGCCTGCGCGTCGTCGCGCTCCTTCTGCAGCGCAGCGAGGGCGGTCTGCGCCTCCTCGGCGGCCTTCTGCGCGGTCTGGCTCTCGGTCATGAGCTTCTGCACCTGCTCGGGCGTGAAGCCCTGGATTGGCTGCGGTGCTGCCGGCTGTGCCGGTGCCTGCGGCTGCGCAGGTGCGGGAGCCTGACCGCCGTTCTGCGAGGCGTAGAACGCGGCAAGCTGTGCCGGGCTCGGTGCGGGCGGGGTCTGCGCCCCTGCGGGCTGCTGGCCGCCATTCTCGCCACCTCCCGCGGGTGCTGCGCCGCCCTCGCCCTCTGCGAAGCGGATGCCGCGAAGCCGGAGCGGGGCTCGGCCGATCGACCATCCGCACTGCACGGGGTCGCCCTGGCGTCGAGTCGTGGGGTGAAACATGGGTCGTGCCTCCTCAGGCGATCGGTTGCGCCCGAGATCCGGGCATGGTGGAACGCCGCGGATCGGCGTACACTGGTGGATGTAGGGCCTCCCCGGACAATGAAACGGCCGGGCTAGGGCCCTACTTCTTTGCCCCGAGTGGGATCGGGATGAGGTCACCGCGGGACCACACCCACAGCTCTCGGACCGGATTCAGTGGGTTCCGCTGGTTGTACTCGCTCAGCTGCTTCCTCACGAGTTCGCTGAGGTCGTGATCGCCGAAGTCGAGGATGAACCGGTCCTTGGTGAACCCGTGGTTCTTGCGCGCTCGCTCCACGGCTCGTTGCACGAGTTGCTTGCTCGACGCGTAGCTCGGGTTCGCGGGGCGCTTCACTTCAACCTCGACGCCGCCTCTGCTGATCCACCGGAAATCGTTCGTCGGCTTCCGGGCCGCGCTCTTAGGAATGAGGCGCACGTCCTGGCCGGCGTCGGTGAAGCGTTCGTAGAACTGCACCTCGTGGGGCTCGAGGTCCCATCGGGGCCCGGTCTGGAACCCGAGGCGGCGCTGCCGCTGCGCCCATGTCTGCTGCTCGCGCGGAACGAGCGGCGGCGTCGGCGCCTGCCGCCCGCGAGGGTTGCTGGTGCCGCCGTCGGCGAAGTTGAGCTGTTCACGGTGGGGTCGGCGGATGATGCCGGTCTCGCGGACGTGCTGCCTCAGTGCGGCTTGAGCGGCACCGATCTCGTCGGGATCCCCGCCGCGCTTCGAGGCGCGCACTTCGCGTTCGAGCTCGCGGAGCTTCTCGCGATCCTTCTGCTTCTGCGGGTCGTGCGTCGTGTACTTCGTGGGGTCAGGGCCGCCGGGCAGACCGGGCACGAGGGTGCACCGGCAATTCGGGTGCCCCCACCCCGAGGCGCGCATCTCGGCGAGCGTGCCGTCGACGTGCAACGGGGTCGGTTCCGCGGTGGTCGCGTGCGGGACCATGATGTCGCCGGTCGGACCGCCGTCGGTAACGATCTTGCCCTGCCAGGCGCCGCACTTCGAGCATGCGGAGGATCCGATGACGGGCGTGAACGTCGTGATCCCGGCGCTCTGCATGGACGCCGCGCTCTGGTCTCGCCATGCGCGCGCTGCGGCGCTGCGGGTCGCCATCTCGGAGTAGGCGCCGATCATCCACCGGCGCCCGCTCTTGTCCGTGAAGCCGGTGACACCGTCGGCGAGATACTCGTCGAGGATCCTCCGGTGCAGCGCACGCGACGTCGTCACCCCGGCGAGCAGGGATCCGACGTGCTTCGACGTCATCGCCTGGTAGGCGTCCGCGGGAGCTCGGAGGATCCGTGCGTTCAGGGCTCGGAGGTTGTCGCGCAGGTCGAGCTCGACCGCGGCGACCGCGTAGGCACCGCCCGCGGTGAGGCTCGTCACCTGGGAGACGCCGCGTGCCGCGTAGGCGGGGAAGTCGATCAGAATGCGCGAGATCTCCGCCGACGCCCCCGACGCGGCTTCCTCGGTCGCCCAGCGTGCGAGGTTCTCGGGGTCGACCTGCTTGATGAGGCGTTCGGCCTGCTCTCGTAGCTCCTGGATCGCCCGGTAGCGGGCGATCGTGTCGTCCGGCGCGTCGAGGTGCTGCTCGGCCAGGCGCTCGAGCGTCTCGCGGAGGGCATCCTCGATGCGGCGATAGCGTTCGGCGATCGCGTGGCCGATGTCGTCGATCCAAGCCTGCGGGGTGTCGCCGGGCCACTGCTCAGCCATGCTGGTCCTCTCGTCTCCGGGTTGCGAGGTGAGAGAGGGCCACAGCCCGGCGAGGTGTGCGCTACTTCTCGGGATCTCGCGCTTCGGTGAACTGCGGAGCAGGATCGCAGTAGCTACTCGTGTCGACCATGCGCACGGGCTCCACCAGTGCCCGTAGCGAGACGCCGGCCCGCATGAGTGCGTTCGCGAGCTCACCGAGTTCGACGTCGTGCTCGCCGACGCGGATCATCACCTTTACTTCGACCGGGACGGTGATCGTGTTGGGTTCGACCATGGGGTTACTCCTCTGGTTCGTCGGGTTCGTCGTCGACGCGTCCGAACATGATCGGGTCGGGCGGTGCAGCCTGACTCTTCTCCTCGAGGATCCGGTCGACCTCTTCCTGCACCTGGTCGTCGTCCCACTCGGGGTTCGCGCGCTTCACCGCCTGCCACTGCGAGATCGCGCCGGCCAGCTTGAGGATGCCGATCGTCTCGGCCTCCTCCTTCGGATCCGTGCGGGACAAGTCGGGGAACGCGACGTTCAGGTCGTACCGACCGCCGCCCTTCCCAGGGAAGAGGAGGCCGTCGAGCTCGAGCGCCACGCTCCCCATGCGAGAGAGCACGCGCCGGTCGTACAGGTTCTTCTTCGCCCGCGTGCGCTCGGTCTGCTCGGCGCGGGAGTCGATCTCCGTCGCGGTCGCCTGCCCGCCCTTCTGGTCCGGGTCACCCCACGAGGAGGGAGAGTAGCCGGCCTTGCGGAGGATCTCGCGCATGATGCCACGCATCGTCTGCTCGTGCTCCTCGACACGGATCGCGAACTGCTGCGGGGTGAGATCCATGCCGTCACCCGCTTTGCCCGGAGTGTTGAGGCCGAGGAACAACTCCTGGTAGGTGTCGAACGCCGCGCCGGCGCCCGGGCCGAGGCTCCGGAGGTACGCCTCCGGGACGATGAGCTTACCGGCGCCGAGCTTGAGATCCCGCATCCACGAGGAGAACGCTTCGTCCATGGCCCCGAACAGCGGGATGCACTGGTTGAAGTCCGACCGTCCAGCGTCGGCGAGCACGCCCTTCTTCCGCCATGACCAGGCGGGCGCGTTTGGCAGGTAGCCCGCGGTGAGACGGTCGATGCCGGTGAGCATGAGGCTGTCGCTGTTGACGAGGCTCGCGTACACCTCGGTCTCGGGACGATCCTGCAGCGGCACCCGGACGCCGATGTTCGTCTGCGTGCCGCGGAACAGGGCGTGCTCGATCGCGCCGGGAGCGTGGTGCTCGAGGTGCCGCCAGTACACGTGCCCGTCGAGGTACTCCGACCAGAGGGTGACCTCGACGAGGCGGCGCTGTCGGAACACGGGGACAGCGGCGTCTGCGGCGGCGTAGTCGAGCCAGACGTGATCCTCGACCTCGGCGTCCCACCTGGGGATGATCACGGTCGCGCCGAGCGCGCTCTTGATCTCGCCCTGCGAGTTGAACATCGCGTGCGCCTCATCGCTGTTCATGAGGCCGTCGAGGCGTGCCTGCGCCTTCTCGTCGTGCTTCTCGTCGCCTGCGAAACCCGTTTCGGGTGGATCCGAGTACTGCAGGTCCGATGCGAGCGTCGCGAGGTCAGCCGGGATCGGTACGTGCAGGCGGGTGCGCTGTTGGCCGGCAGGGACGGGGCGCCCCCAGATCATGGTGGACATGGCGCCGGCGAGGCCGCCACGGCGTGCCTGTCCGTTGTGCATGTGCGTTGCGCCGCCGTTGCCGCGGTAGAGCTCCTGCAGCTTCTTCACGTCGCCGGTGAGCCAGGCGTCGTTCTCGGCGTACTGATCGTAGGCGGGAGCCCAGGCGGGCGGCGGCCAGGGAGAGTTCGCGGCAGGCATCGGCATGGTGGTTACCTCCCGGTATGGTCGTGAGCATGAATGCGAACGTGGTGTTGTCGGCTCTCGCTGCTATTGCGCCCATCTGCGGGGCGTTGTACGTGTCGATTCGGGTGCTGAGCGTTCAAGGAAAACTCGCCCGAGAGCGCCGTGTTCGCGCCGAGGCATCCGCCGTGTACGACAGGAGCATTGCTCACGCAGTGAAGGATCCAAGCCCTGGCGACTTTGAATTCGCCCAGTTCGTACATGACTCAACGCTTGAGAAGCACGGATACGAGGCGAAGACAATGGCAGATATGAATGCGGATATCGGGCTGTCGGGACGATTACTCACTCGCACCGAGAGGGGCGACCAGTGGATACTTATCACGTCTGCCCTGGCTGGCGTGGTCCTGTTGGCGCTGAGCTTTCTCGTCTAGGCTGCGAGGCCGTAGATGTCGTAGTGCCACTGCCCGATGGTGGACTGCACGCTGTAGCGGGCGGCGTCCATCGCGTGGTCGTCGCGCTTCACGACTTCGTCCTTGCCCTCTTCGGCAGCCTTCGCGTCCCACTCGTACTCGGTGACCTCGGCGAGGAAGATCTTGCACCGGTCGGTGACGAGGAGCTTCCCCTGCGCGAGGAGTGAGCCGAGGGTCTGGATGCCGTCGAGCACGGCGTTGTCGGCCGCCCAAGACGTGATCTGGTCGTTGTGGAGCTGGGAACGCATGGATGCGGCTGAGGGGTCGAGGAACACGAACTCCGGGGCTGGGACGTAGACGTCGTCGGTGCCGTGGTTCGTGCGCAGCCACTCCCGGAAGCGGCGGGAGAGCTCGATGTCGGGGATCGTCTCGCCGTGGTGCTCGGCGGCCGAGTAGTGCCACTCGTCGATGAGGACGAGGCGGGGCTTCTCCTCGTCCGTGATGCCGAGCAGGTGGGCGACGGTCGCGTTGGTGGTGCCGTAGTCCATGCCGACGGCGAGCGTGCGCGCGATCGGCGGGAGGTCCTCGTGCCGGATGAGGTGCTTCGTCTCGTCCCACATGGGGTAGACGGCTCCCTCAGCGTTGGTCCACTTGCCTTCGATGAAGCGGAGGTAGAAGACGCCAGCAAACGAGGCCCGCATCTCTGCCTTGAACTGCTCGGACAGCGACGGGTTGTCGTCCATCGTGAACGCGAAGTGGATGAGGTTCTTCTCGCGGGCCTTGAGGATCCACTCCTTGCGCAGCCAGTGCGACTTGCTGCCCGGGTTCGTCGTGGCGAGCATCCGCGCGCCGTCTACGGAGAGGCGGGTGACGAGCATCTTCCAGAAGCTCTCGGGGAGGATCGTGGCCTCGTCGACGTAGGCGAGGCATACGGTGAGGCCGCGGATCTTCGCCTCTGACGAGGCGTCGTTAGCGCCGTACAGGTGGACGGTGCGGCCGAGGATCACGGCCGTCTTCGCGCCAGGCGTGTAGCTGATGTACCGCACGAGCGACCCGAAGATCTCCGGGTTCGTCAGCAGACTGAAGATATTGCCGTTGATCGTGTCGAGCGTCCTGCCGACGATGATGATGTTCCCCGTGCGGGGTGCGCGGAGGATCGCGAACAGGAACGCGAAGAGCGAGATGAACGTCTTGCCCGAGCGCACTGCACCAGACCAGAGCGCGATCTTCGCCTTTGTGCAGTCCGCGACGCTGAGCATCTGCGCTCGCGACATGATCGAGGTGAGGCCGGCGAGCGCATCCAAGGTCAGCCCTCCTCGGTCGTCTCCGTCTCCGGCCGCCTCAGCACCTCCGCCGCAGCAAGGATGCCCGCCTCGAGCGACTGCACCACCGAAGCAGCACCCGACACGTCGGGATCCTTCTCCACGATCCGAGTCAGCTTGTCGAACGTGATCGCGGCCGTCGTGACGATGTTCCGCTTCACCTCTACCGGCGGGCGATCGAGCTTGTGCTCGTTGTACACGTTGTCCCGGCCACCGAAGCTGAACACGATGTAAGGCTTGTCGAGGTCGTCGAGCATCTGCTCAGCAGCCGCGAGCATCTTCTCCGCGAGACGCTGACGCCCCGCAGCAAGATCAATCGAATGAGCCGCCACCGCCTGCGCAGTGCGAGCGCGGTCGAACGCGAGCCCGTCCTCCTTCGCCCACCGCGACACAGTCGAGCGGGAGACGCCGAGCTCGTCCGCGATCGCACGGACGCTCATGTCCTTCGCGTGCAGCTTCCGCAACAGTGCGCGTTTAGAGTCGGGACGTCCCTCGCTCTCCTTCATGTGGGCCTCCTCGATTGCTCGGGGCGGCGTGAGAGTGGTCGGGCACGCGCGAGCTGTGGAGCTCCTTGCCCGAGCGTGCCGCGACGTCGGAAGGAATGAGAAGGGCCGGTGACGCGATGTTCGCGTTCCGGCCCACTTGCTCATTCATTACGTTAAGCGGTACCCCCTTCGTGGTGGAAATCTTCGGCGTGTCGCGTGTTGGGCGTGGATTCTTCGTTGAAGAAGTCGTCTGCGAAGAGGGGGGTATCGGTGATGCCGCGGTTGCGGTTGTCTCGTTCGATGCAGCTTCGCCAGTAGGCGAGGAGGGCGTGATGTTCGACGATGCGCCGCCCCTGGTTGTCCCATGACCAGCCAGCGGGCGATCTCTGCCGCCACTTCTTCATGGTCTGGACGTGTTTACCGGTGCGTGCTGCTGCTTGCCGGTAGGTGTACCAGGGGCGGTCTTCGATCATGCGGGTTTCTTCTCCCATCGCTGGCCGCAGGTGTCGCACTTCGCTCCTGCGAGGCCATCCGCTCCCCAGAGTGGACGCACGGTTCGCTCTTCGCATCTGGGGCAGGGTCGGGGCCGGTACGCCCGGAACTTCGGCTCCGCGCGTGGGTAGCGGCCTCGCATCTTCCGGATGACCCTGACGAGGTCGGTGGGGGAGTCGCCGAGTTCACCGGCTGCGGTGCGCCACTCCAACTCGTGGGTGATGGAGCGGAGCCAGACAGCGATCTCGGATGCGAGCGAGAACGCCTCCCTGGGCGACGAAACGGGGAGACCCTGGGGTTCGTCTCGCCCTTGCCACATTCGCTCGCGTAGGGTGCGGGGTGAGGCTCCTCCGACCTTCTCCGCGACCTCCCGACCGAAGAGCACGAGAGTTACGTACAGGAGGTCCGCATCATCGGCTGGATCCACGCGGTAGGGGAGGCGCGCCTGCTCGGTACCGCCCGCCACTTTCACCGCCGAGGTGTCCTGCGCCGCGACCGTCGTCTCCGCGAGCTCGCGCATGTGCTGCAGCTGGTACGGGACCGACAGCAGGTGAGACGTGAACCACTCAGTCCAGGTGCGCTCGTCGGCGCTCATTTTCCACCTCTCCTCTTGGTTGAGGTAGCGTTCGCAGCGTGAGTGATTTTCTGGAGACAGTCGCGAAGACAATTCCGACAATCCTGCCCTTGATTTCGGCGATCGCTGGTGCAGGAGTGGCGCTGCTTGGAGTTCTGCTTACCGGCCGGCTTCAGCGGCAGCGAGAACAGCGGGATGCGCGGGGAAACGCGGTTGTTGAGCTCATTCGCGCTTGGGGAGAAGCGTATCGGCGCTCCGTGCAACGCGGATTCGAAGGATTTGAAGTGGAGGTGGAATCGTCGGTTGCGAGTGCACGCCTCCTGCTGCTTGTGCGGAAGAAGGACGTGCGAGCCATCAGTTCGATTACGGCGACCACCACTAACAACATCAACCAGGAATCCGCACAAGGTTTGATCGCAGTCGCTCAGGATGCCCTGATGCATTGGCACACCACCCAATGCAGCGGGAAGGCTGCACTGGAGCGGTTCGAGGCAACTGCTGCGAGAGTTGGTCTGGTTCTTCAATAGCATCATCGCCCACCACCCCGCAACGCCTCGAGAACAGCCCGAGCTGTGCTCTGCGCCGTCTCGCGGGTGTGGATCAGGTATCCGGCCCGGATCCGCGACGACTGTTCTTCCCAGATCACCGTGGCGAGCTTCTCCGCGTCTACCTCGGGCGGAGCAGCAAGAGCATCGATCAACCTCTCCGCGCGCCGTCGGCACTCGATCACTGTGCTCGGATCACTACCGTCGAAAGGGAACGCTTCGGCGATCAGCTTCTCGCGGTCGGAGGACCAGCCCTCCGGGGCACACGGTCCCGAATGCGCCCGACCCAGAGGGCACTCCGGATTCGAGCACCCGCTCGGCTCCTGCGGGGCGACACCAGCAGCAGCGAGAGCGGCGCGGACTACCTCGGTGACGATCTGCTCCTTGACATGCGGGTCGTCGCCTCCGGCGTAGGGGCGAATGGCGGCCTTCTCGCGAATCACCCGCGCCGCCCGCTCGATCTGCTCCTCGGTGGGGGCGTCCCCGAGCAGACCGTGAGCACGGAGAGCGGCGATAGCAGCCTTCGCAAACGGCCGATAGCGCTTCTTGCTCTCGGGCCAGCTCCTGTCCCACTGATCCGTATTGATCGTGCCCGGGCGATTCTCGTCGTAGATCGCTCGCGCAACCTGATCAATCTGCTCCGGGGTCTTGTCAGGTGTGGTCGTCATGGTCAGTCCCTTCGATTTCTGCCCAGGTCTCGCCGGGCTTGAGCGCTCCCTTTCCCCATCGGTCTGGCCTCCCAGTGCGGTTTCGAGGGCGCGGATTGTCGGGCACGGCCAGAGCACCGGAGCGATCCCGCGCTCACCGAAGTACGGGTCGGACTCCTCGCAGAGATCCCAGCACGCGGCGCACGTCTCGAACGTCTGCGTGGGGCACTCGTCCTCGTGGTCGCATTCCTCCGTGGCGCAGTCTCCCGTTACGGCGTCCGCGTCGCGCTTCTTGTGCAGCGCCGTCACCGCTTCGAGTGCGGCGATCATCCGCGGCACCGACTCACGGGCCGAAGAGATGAACTTGGCGTCGCGAGGGTGAATCCACGAAAAGTTCTCTCGCATATGGCCGTGCCCTCGCTCGTCATGATGGAGAACGTCGTCTCTGGGGGACTCCAGGAAGGTTGCTCCACCCTCCTCCCCGAAGGTCTCCCACGGCCCCTCGGTCGCAGCATCCGTGATGCGCTTCTGCTCGGCTAGGTACTCGGTAATGTTCGTCATCGGTCAGTCCTCCTCTGTCATACGTTCGTCATGCTCCCGCTCCGCGGCCCTCTCGGCGCTGTGCGCGAGGTGGCTCAGTCGGGTGTAGGTTTTGTTCGCCTTGTCCAGCACGTTCTGGAGCCGAACGATCTCTTCCCAGAGCCTCTCGGCGGCGCTCGCGGCGTCGTTACGCAGGACGTAGAGGAAGTCAGTCACGTTGAGTAGACCTTCGTCGTGCAGCGTGCCCGCCTCGGCCGCTGTCGGTCGTTCACTCGCCATCGGTCTCGCCTCCCGGAGCGACGCGTACGGCGTTCACGACCTCGCAGTCCACATGAGTGCAGGTTCTCGGCGGGCACGGGTCTGTCGCATCTGGGAACAGCGCACGCACACGCTCGAGCGCCCCCTCTGCTTCCTGGCGCGCCGTCTCTGCCTTGTCGTACACCGCCCACCATGCGTCAGCACTGCCGCGCACCTGCTCGAGCTCTGCCCCGAGTACCTCGAGAGCATCAGCAGAAAGCTCGTGCAACTCGGCCTCTGCCTCGTAGTTCGCGGCCTCGATCCCTCGCCCCTTGTCACGAGCGCGCCGCTCGTAGGTCCGCGCATTCGCAGCCGCTCCGCGCAGTGCCGCGATCAGGGCGCGGGTCTCATCGGGGGTCATGACTGCACCTCCTGGATGCCGAGCGCCGCAGCGATCTCCGGGCGAATGAACGTCTGCTCGTCGATTCCTGCAGGCCCGTAGCCGGGCACGGCGGGAACCTCTCGGCGATCCAGTAGCCCGCTCATCAGCGCCTCGAGTCGGACGTCGTAGACCTCGTTCTCGAAGCCGTTGAGACCCGGGATGCCGGCGAGCGCGATGAGGTTCCCAATGCGCTGCTGCTCCACCAGAGCGAGGGAAGCGAGCGCTTGCGCCTCCATGAGGTTCGCGAGATGCTGCGCATCGGCAGTTTCCCACCCCGCCACTGACGGCTTACGCTCCGCCTGGATCAGCTCCCACGCTTCCGCTACATGGTCGGTTCGTTCATTCGTCATGTTCTTGTCCTTCCTGGTTGAAATCGTCGTCCGTGAAACCCAGACGACGGAGCACGTCAATCTCGATGCTTGTGAACGTGCGAGGCATCATGTAGTCCTTTCGATTTCGATTTCTTGGATCCAGGCGGCCGCGATCACGTACACGCCGCCGGCTGCCGCAAGCGATCGGCAGTAGGCATCGAGCTCTGCCGTGGTCATGCGACGTCCCCGAACAAGGTCTGCTGGTGCGGCTTCGCGAGCCGCTTCAGAATCAGCGGGATGTGCTTCCCGTCCTCGTCGAGCTCGGCACCGATCACGTTGAAGCCCTCGATCACGCAGGCCTCGAGCGTCGTCCCCGACCCCGCGAACGGCTCCAACACCGTTCCGCCAGGCGGGGTGATCAAGCGCACGAGGTACCGCATCAAGGCGAGAGGCTTCACTGTGGCGTGCTGTTTCCCCTCGACGACGGGGCGCTCGTCCTTGCCGGCCTTCGCGACGTAGAAGAACCGTGATCCGCCGCCCGAATCCGCGTACGTGTCGCCCGCGACGATATTCCGCTTGTCGGCACCGTAAATCGTGCCGCCAGGGCGCGGCTTCCGCTCCGTGCGGGCCTTCATCAGCCCCGACGTCAGGGTGCCTGTCTGCCGGTCAAGCTCGGCCGCCTGAGACTCATCGAGGAGCACGTTCGACGGGAAACGGCCAGTGCGCTCAGCAGTGACATTCCCATCGGCTCCCTCAAAGGTTCCGATCTTCGATACGCCTCGCGTGACAGGGGCGAGCACTTCGTCACCGATGCGGCTCGCATCGATGTTCAGCGCGCCCGTACCGTGCGCGAGCACATTCGCAGCAACCGTGCCGACGAGCGGCTTCCGTGCAACCACGACCGGCTCGAACGCTGGCTTCAGAGCGGTGCCCCAGCCCTCCCACTGCGCAGCCGCTGTTCCCGCGAGGGCGATGTCGCGGGCAACCCCGTCCCGGGTGGTCATCGCGAAGTTCGTGCGGTTCTCCCATGCTTCGACTACGCCCGTAACCTCGCGCTCGTGCCAGGCGTCACCGGCTTGTCCCTTCCGGTCGTTCAGCCGACGCACTTCCGCGTCCATCTCGTCCCCGAAGCCGAGCCACTCCTTCAGATTCAGCCATTGCTCCCACGTAGGGATCGCGCGGGTCGACCTGTTGGTCGTCCACGTGGACGCGAGGCCGCCCCCGTTGTCTGCGAAACCGAAGTGCCGGTTGATCGCCTTCAAGTTCAAGCCGCGGTCGATACGAATCCGGTTCAGGAACGCTCTAACGTTTTCAATCTCTGTCAGGTCATTCCGGGTCTTGTCGATCGCTTTCGACACGTCGAGCGACTTCGGGAATCCCGACCCGTACAGCCACGCGATGCTGTCGCGGATCTCGAACCCGGCACCCTCGACAGCGACGGCGACGCGATGCCAGGTGCGAGTGCCGCCGAAGACGAGCGCGTGCCCGCCGGGCTTCAACACCCGGTACGCCTGCGCCCACACCTCCGGGTCGTAGGCGATGCCGGAGGAGTCCCATCTCTTGCCCATGAAGCCGAGCTCGTAGGGCGGATCCGTGACGATCGCGTCGACCGAGTTCTCGGGGAGCAGCGCCATCACCTCACGGCAATCACCGCGATACAGGGTCACCGGGCCCTCATCGAGGACCAGTTCCGGCGCGGTCATCGTGTGCCGTCCCGTGTCGCTGCAGCATCCTCATCAGCACGCAAAGCCGCCAGACAGTTCTGGCACGTGTCCGGGCCGGCGGGGGCGATCGGGTTGCGGGTACTCCCGCAGTACGACGACCGCCACGACACCGGAGACGCGAGGCACGTTGCCCGGGTCACAGCACGACCTCCCCGCCCTCGGATACGACCCGACCGTGTGCGAGACGCATGCCCCGCTCCGCCATGTCCTCCTTGATCAGCTCGTCGGCCCGGTCAGCGGCGAGGTTCAGCTCGAGCGCGAGATCCCGTGCCTGCTCGGACGTGTACCGCTTGCGCTTCTTCTCCTGCCAAAGCTCGATACGGAGCTCGTCGTCGACCTCGACCGTCGCCGTCTCGACCGTGATGGTCTCCATAATGCTCATGCTGCTGCCCTCCGTCGTTCCTTCTCTGATTCGGGCATCCGCGGCCCGCGCCACGTACCCTCGACCATCTCGAGGTGCTCGCCGCCGACCTTCACGTCGGCAGGGTTCCGGCAGGCCCGCTGCCCGGCGTCGTTCGTGTACCGGTGTGCGTCGAACACCGCGAGACCCTCGAACGTCTCGTGGCAGCCGGAGCAGTGCCCGGTGCGGTTGCCGCGCTGGATCCACGACTTGCCACACTGGCCGTGCGTCGTGAGCCGCGAATCGGTGCGGACTGCCGATGTCGGTGAGATTCCAGCGACTTTCACGCCGTCCTCGGGTGCTTGGTCATCCATGAGTTTTCGTCCTCTCAAATCCCGGAGTCTCTAAAACGGTTGCTCGTCGTCGAAGCCGGCGCCGAAGGACTGATGCCCCTCGTCGGCCTGCTGCGCGGCCGAGGAACCCCAGGCCGGTTGGCCCTGTCCGTATCCGCCGCCCTCCGTCTGCCCGTAGGCCGGCTGGGACCCGTTCCCGGTCTTCGCGTACCCGCCACCCGCAGGCCCATTCCCGGCGCGTGAGACGGCCGCGGTGGCGAAGCGCAGCGACGGGCCCACCTCCTCGACCTCGAGATCCAGAGACGTGCGCTGCTCGCCGTTCTTGTCGGTGTACGAGCGCTGCGACAGGCGCCCCTGCACGATGACGCGCATGCCCTTCGACAGGGTCGCGGCGATGTTGTCGGCGTACTCCCCGTACGCGCGGCACCCCAGCCACAGCGCTTCACCATCGGCCCATTCGCCGGACTGGCGGTCCTTCACTCGGGGAGTGGAGGCGATGCGGAACGTCACCCACGACTTCCCGGCCTGACTGACGCGCGGCTCCGGATCCGCGACGAGGTTCCCAACTACGGTGATAAGCGGCTCTCCGGCCATGATCTATACCTCTCCCGGCTCAAGCAGAGCCGTGTTCTCGTATTCCTTCTGAACGATTCGGGCGTACTCACCCTCGAAGCGCAGCGTGCGCTCCCCGGGCTGCCCCTGCCGGTTCTTCGGCACAATGAACTCAATATCGGTGGTCTTGTACGTCTTGCCGCCGATGCGCGTCTCCGGACGATGCAGCAGCACGATCGCGTCCGCCGCATGCTCCAACGCCGCCGTGCCACGCAGATCCGTGACGACGGGACGCGGAGACTTCCGGCCCGTGCTGTCGCGGTTGAGCTGCTCAAGGAGGACGACAGCACAGCCGAGGTCCTTCGCGAGCGCCTTCGCGTTGTTCGCCCACCCCTCGAGGTCCTGCGTGCGCGACCGAGATCCCGGAGGGCTCGTGACGAGGCCGAGGTAGTCGACGACGAGGAGCCGCAGGTCACCTTTCCGATGGAGGGCACGTCCGAAGCCGGTGACGTCCTCCCATCCGGCGCCGGGACGGTCGTACACCTCGAGCGGGAGCGTGTCGATCGCGGCCTGCGCCTGCGCGACAGCCGACCATCCGAGCTCGGTGAGCTGGTGATGCTGCAGTGCGGACTGGTGGATGCCCTGCATCATCGACGCGAGCCGCTTCCACAGGTCCTTCTCCGTCATCTCAAGCGACACATACCCGACGCGTCCGCCGAGCTCGGCGACATGCAGGGCGAGCTGCAGCCCGAAGATGCTCTTGCCGCCTCCGGACGCGCCCGCGACGGTATACATGCCGCCCGGCTTCACGCCACCGATGATCGCGTTCAGCGACGGCCACGGCGTGGGAGTGTGCGGCACCTGCTCCCGCATCTCCGAGATCACGTCAGGACCGACCTGACCGATCGGGCGGGACTGCCGCAGCGTCCCATCCCGCAGATCCGCGATGATGCCCGCGGCCT
>JAPSIU010000252.1 GCA_031178565.1 Leucobacter sp.
CGTCATCAAGACGGTCACCGGCGAGGAGGTCGGCTTCGAGGAGCTCGGCGGCGCGCTCACGCACAACAAGACGAGCGGCGTCTCGCACTACCTCGCGAGCGATGAGCACGACGCGCTCGACTACGCGCGAGCGCTCATCAGCTACCTCCCCGACAACAACCTCGCCGAGTCCCCGGTCTACGACAGCGACACGGCCCTCGAGATCACCGACACCGACCGCAAGCTGAACACGGTGATCCCCGACAGCCCGAACCAGCCCTACGACATGAAGGCGGTCATCGAGGCGATCCTCGACTCGGGCGAGTTCCTCGAGGTGCAGCCGCTCTTCGCCCCCAACATGCTCATCGGTTTCGGGCGTGTCGAGGGCCGCACCGTGGGCATCGTCGCGAACCAGCCTGCGCAGATGGCCGGCACGCTCAACATCGACGCGAGCGAGAAGGCCGCCCGCTTCGTGCGCTTCTGCGATGCGTTCTCGATCCCGATCCTCACCCTCGTCGACGTACCCGGCTACCTGCCCGGCACCGACCAGGAGTTCCAGGGCGTGATCCGTCGCGGCGCGAAGCTCCTCTACGCGTACGCCGAGGCGACGGTCCCGCTCGTCACGATTATCACGCGCAAGGCGTACGGCGGCGCCTACATCGTGATGGGTTCGAAGCAGATGGGTGCCGACATCAACATCGCGTGGCCCACCGCCGAGATCGCCGTCATGGGCGGCGCGGGCGCGGTGAACATCCTCTACCGCAAGGAGCTGGCGGCCGCGGCGGCCGAGGGGCGCGACGTCGAGGCTCTCCGCGCCGAGCTCACCGCGAAGTACACGGCCGACGTGACGAGCCCCTTCCTCGCGGCCGAGCGCGGCGAGCTGGACAACGTCCTCGAGCCCGCCGGAACCCGCCTCGCGGTGCTCAAGGCCCTCCGCGGGCTGCGCGGCAAGCGCACCGAGCAGCCGGCCAAGAAGCACGGCAACATCCCGCTGTAGGCTCGAGTCCAGGCTCGGGATCGCCGCTCGCAGCACGCGGAACCCCCGGATTCCCTCAACGACGACGATCGGAACGAACGTGGACAACACCTCACTCCCGCCCGACGCCGCCGAGCGAGACGCCGCGAGACGCGGGCAGCTCGGCGAGCGGGACGACGCGATCGCCGGCGAGGACATCCGTTTCGTGACCCGCGGGGTGAGCGACGAGGAACGGGCCGCGGTCATCGCCGTGCTCACGCAGGTGCGCGCGGAGGAGACGCAGCAGGTGAAGCGCGTCGCGAGGCGGGATCGCGAGCCCTGGGCCCGCTCGCAGCGCGTGCCCGAGGGCATCGGCGAGCTCCTCGGCTGACCGTATGGCGAGCACGGTGGTTCAGGCGCGGCGTGAGCTGCACGAGCTGATGCGGCGCGGCGTCTCGCTCGACTTCCGCCCTCAGGGAGATCTTGCCGGTACTCGCTTGCGGCGCTCCGCTGTGCTGATCCTGTTCGGGGCGCTCGATCGTGCTCCCGCCGCGAATGGCGTGAGCACCGTCCCGCCCGAGCTCGACGTGCTGCTCACCCGGCGCGCGCACGGCATGCGCCACCACGCCGGCCAGATCGCGTTTCCCGGCGGCGGCGAGGAGGACGGAGACAGCGGCCCCGAGATGACGGCGCTGCGGGAGGCCGCCGAGGAGACCGGCCTGGACCCTGCCGGGGTCGACGTGCTCGGCGCGCTGCCCGAGGTGCACATCCCCGTGAGCAACAATCTCGTGACGCCGGTGGTCGGCTGGTGGCAGCTGCCGAGCAAGGTGGCGGCGGATCACTCCGAGTCGGTCGAGGTCTTCCGGGCGCCGGTGGCCGAGCTGCTGGATCCCGCGTCCCGCGGTCTCTCGGTGCTGCGCCGCGGCGGCACCGTGTACCGCGGTGCGGCGTTCGAACTCGGTCCCCGCTTCGGCGGGCACGTGGTCTGGGGTTTCACCGGGATCCTGCTTGCGACGCTGTTCGACGCGTTGGAGTGGGCCCTTCCCTGGGACGAGACCCGAGAGTTCCCGGTCGACCCGTGACGCCGCCGATGGACCTCGGAGGCGAGGCCGAATACACTCCGAGTGTGAGCAGCGCGAGTTTTCGGGTCCGACGCTGGGCCCTCGGGGCGATCGCGGGTGCCTCGTGGTTGCTGATCTGCGGCGCTGCAGCAGCCGCGCCCGCAGTCGCCGCAGGCCCGGTGAGCACCGCGGGCCCGATCAACGTCGCCGCAGGCCCGGTCGGCGTAGCCGGCCCCGTCGACGCCGTCGAGCCGATCCCGCTCGACGACTCGTACGTCACGGACGACGCCGGCGTGCTCGGCGACGCCGATGAGCGCGCCGCCGAGCAGCGCATCGCGGAAGCCTACGAGAAGACGGGGATCGACCTCTTCGTGGTGCTCGTCGATGAATTCACGGATCCGGCCGACCGCATCGAGTGGGCCAACGAGACCGCGGAGCTGAACGGGCTCGGCGAGTCGCAGTACCTGCTCGCCGTGTCGACGGAGGGCCGGCAGTACTTCATCTCGGCCCTCGACAGCGGGCCGCTGAGCGATCAGCAGATCGGCAGCGTCGAGGAGCGCATCCTGCCCGAGCTACGGGAGAACGACTGGCTCGGAGCGATCACCGCCGGCGCGGAGCAGATCGAGACCGAGCACGCGGCTCCGGGCCGGAACACGGCGATCTGGGTCGGCACTGCAGCCGGGGCGGTCGGCGTCGCGGGAGCCGCCTTCGGAGCGGTCAAGCTCTCGCGCACCAGACGTACGCGCCGCGAGCAGCAGGAGCGGATCGAGGATCTGGAGCGGTCCTCCGGCTCTGCCCTCGTGGCCGCCGACGACGCCGTGAAGACGAGTGAGCAGGAGCTCGAGTTCGCCAGGGCGCAGTTCGGCGAGGAGCCCGTCGCCGAGTTCGCCCGTGCGCTCGAGGCCGGCAAGGCGCAGCTGATCGAGGCGTTCGCGCTGAGGCAGCGGCTCGACGACGCGACCGCCGACACCGACGCTCAGCGGCAGGAGTGGCTGACCCGGATCATCGAGCTGTGCGAGGAGGTCGACACGACCCTCGACGCGCAGGCCGCCTCCTTCGAGGAGCTTCGGGGCATCGAGCAGAACGCCCCGGCCGCGCTCGATGCCGTGGAGCAGCGGCGAACCGAGGCCACCGGGGCCGCGGACGCCGCGGGGGCGGAGCTGGATCGGCTGCGGGCGGGCTACGCGGCCGAGGAGCTCAGCGCGGTCGCGGAGAACCCGGAGCAGACCGCATCCCTGCTCGCCTTCGCGCAGGAGCGGACGACCGGCGCGAGGGCGTCCATCACCGACGGCCGTACCGGGGAGGCCGCCGTCGCGATCCGGGAGGCCGAGGCCGCGGTGGCGCAGGCGGAGGGTCTGCAGCAGGCGATCATCGCGCACGGCCGACAGCTCGCGGAGGTCGAGCAGCGCTGCTCCGACCTCATCGCCGAACTCGAGGGCGACGCCGCCGCGGCCAGGGCGATGCCCGACCTCGACGGGCGGATCGCAGCGGCCGTGCACGCGACGGAGGAGCGGATCGCGCAGGCGCGCACCGAGCTGAGCGGGGCCGCGAGACGACCGGCGCAAGCGCTGCAGGCGCTCGAGGCGGCCAACGCCAACATCGACGGCGTGATCGAGGCGGCACGCGCCGCGGAGCGCGCGCGACAGCTGCTCGATGCGAATCTCGCTCAGGCCGGCGACCGAGTGCGGCAGGCCGAGAGCTACATCGCCTCCCGACGCGGTGCCGTCGGTGCCACCGCACGCACCCGCGTCACGGAGGCCAGGGCGTCGCTCTCCCGCGCCGAGGCGGCGCGACAGGCCGACCCGCAGAGCGCGCTGCGCGACGCCCAGAGCGCGGACCGGCTCGCGGCGGAGGCCATCAGCGCGGCGCAGCTCGACGTCAACGGCTTCGGTGGAGGAGGTTTCTCCGGCGGAGGTTTCTCCGGCGGCTACCCGAGGGACGAGGGGTCGGATCTCGCGGCCGTCCTCGGGGGGCTCTTCGGCGGCAGCTCGGGCGGCGGCGGATACGGCGGATCCTGGGGCGGCGGATACGGCGGCCGCTCGCGCAGCAGCGGCGGATCCTGGGGCGGCCGGTCCTCGCGCAGCAGCGGATCCCGGCGCAGCAGCGGATCCCGGCGCAGCAGCGGCGGATCGCGACGGCGCAGCGGCGGCGGGCGGTTCTGACCGCACGCATCCGACACCGCGAGCCCCTGGACGAACAACCCATAGACGAATTCCGTACACTCACCACTAACACCCCGGCGAAAGGAACCCGCATGACCAAGCAATCCATCCTCGGTCGCATCACGACGCTCGTTCGCGCGAACGTCAACTCGATCATCGATGCCGCGGAGGATCCGCAGAAGATGATCGATCAGCTCATCCGGGATTTCACGAACAATATCGCCGACGCGGAGGGCGCGATCGCCGAGACCATCGGCAACCTGCGGCTGCTGGAGCAGGACTACCAGGACCGCCACGGTGACCGAGGTGCGCCGGCGGATCCTGGCCCTCGAGCCCGAGGCGGCGTCGAGGGTCCAGGAGTGGAGCACGCGCTCGTCCTCCTGGTCGTAGACGAGCGCGCCGTTGGAGCAGATCACCGTGCCCAGGTGCCCGAACG
>JAPSIU010000253.1 GCA_031178565.1 Leucobacter sp.
ACGACCCCGGCGTGGTCGCTGCGGGGGGCGCCGCCGCCGGGTGCTGGATCTCCCGGTAGATCGCCTCGCGCTCGTCGCCGTCCGGAGTCGTGCGACCCTGGTGCATGAGCTCGGTCACGCGCTCGTCGGTGAAGTGCGTCCAGTACGACTTGCTGAATCCGTCGGGATCGGCCTGGAACGTGATGAAGCCGTTCGGATCCGGCGCGTCCGACTGGCCGCTGTTGAGCATGAAGTCGTAGTCGTAGGCGAAGAAGCGCTCGCGGAACACCGCGATGTCGAGCTGTTCGATCTCGACCTCGATGCCGATCTTCGCGAGCGACTCCTGGATGATCTGGGCGATCTGCGCGCGCTGCGAGTTGCCGCTCGCGATGAGCAGGGTGGTCGAGAAGCCGTCGGGGTACGCCGATCGCTCGAGCTCCTCCTTCGCGGCTTCGAGGTCGTAGTCGAGCGGCTCCACCTCGTCGTTCGCGGAGTAGGTGATGCTCGGCGGGAGCAGCGCGTTCGCGACCTCCGCGGTGTCGAAGGTCGTCGCCGCCGTGATGCCCTCTCGATCGATGGCGTGCGCGATCGCGCGCCGCACGTGCTCGTCGGCGAACTGCTCGCGCTGGGTGTTGAAGAAGACCTGCTCGGTCGCCCACCCCTCGGTCTGCGAGAGCGCGGTCTCGGCGGCGGCCTCCACCTCGGCCGCGTTCGCCGCGGGTACGGCGTCGATCGCGTCGATCTGGCCGGCCGCGAGCTGCTGCCGCAGCTGGGTGTCGTCGGCGACGAACTTGTAGACGAGACCGTCGAGGTACGGCTTGCCGTCCTGCCAGTAGTGCTCGTTCCTCACGAAGGTGATGTCCCCGTTCGGGTCCCACTCGTCCACGACGAACGGGCCGGTGCCGACCGGATCCTGGAAGAACTCCTCCTCGGGGACCCCTCCGAAGTCCGCGGGGAAGATCCCGTTGGAGAATCCCGAGAGCTCGGAGAGGAACGGCGTGTACGGCCCGCTCAGCGCGATCGTCACCTCGCGTTCGCCGGTGGCCTCGATGCTCTCGATGGGCGCGGTCAGCGGCAGTGGCCCGCCGACCTCGAGGTGCCGGTTCAGCGAGAACACGACGTCCTCGGCCGCGACCGGGTCTCCGTTCGAGAAGGCGACTCCCTCCCGCAGGGTGAAGACGTATCGGGTGCCGTCGTCGTCGACCTCGTACTCGGCGAGCCAGGGCACGATCTCGCCCTGCTCGTCGAAGCTCACGAGCGGCTCGAAGATCTTGTCGATCGCGAAGGCGTTGTTCGCCGTGATCTGCTGATTCAGGTCGAGGTTGTTCACCGCGGCCACCCGGCCGAAGGTGAGCGTGCCCCCGCTGACCGGCTCGGCGGACCGGCCGCTCTCATCGGGCGCCGCGCCTCCCGTGCAGGCGCTGAGCAGGAGCGCTGCGGCGAGCGCACCCGCTGCTGCGGCGATCCGCCGCCTGGTGCGTGCTGTGTCGATCACTGGGGATCCTCTCGATTCGATGAGTTCTGCCGGGGTGTTTCCGAGGGCGACGCGGGATCGATCGGACGACCGCCGCGGACCACCGCGACGACGGACTCGGGATCGCTCAGCGCTCCCGGTGCTCTCGGGTCCCGGCGGAGGATCACGGCGTCCGCGACCGAGCCCTCGGCGATCCGTCCATCGGGTGATGCCGCCGGATCCTGCGCGACGCGGGCGAGGAGCTCGGCACCGGATCGGGTCGCGGCGATGAGCGCCTCCTGCGGGGTGAGCCCCGCTTCGACCAGCGCGTCGAACTCGAGCCGGTTGTCCCCGTGCTGCTCCGAAGTGCCGTAGTCCGTTCCGAGTGCGACCGCGAGCCCGGCATCGCGCGCCCGGCGCACCGCTTCGGGGTGCGAGCCGATCGCCTCGTCGACCCTGGCCCGGAAGGCCGCGGGGAGCGATCCGGCGTCGATCATGCGCCGCACCAGACGGTAGATGCGCAGGGTCGGCACGAGGGTCATGCCCCGCTCCGCCGCACGGGTCGCCTGTGCGGCGGTAAGGAAGATGCCGTGCTCGAGGCTCAGCGCCCCGGCCTCGATCGCGTCGTCGATCGCCTCCCCGCCCCAGGCGTGCACCATCACCCCCGCGTTCGCGCGCTCGGCACGTCGCACGGCGTCGCGCTGCTCCGCGAACGTGAACACCGGATCGAGACCGGCGTTCACCGGTGCCGCGACGCCCGCGGTGGCCACGAGCTTCACCCAGCGGGCGCCGCTCGCGAGCACCTCCTCGACCGCGCGATCCAGTCCGCCGGCCGCATCGGCGGAGGACCGGTCGAGCAGCGCGACCGAGAGCTGCATGCGGGGACGCCGGGCCTCGGGGATCCGCTCGAGGGCCTCAGCGGTGAGTCCGCCGGCGTCCCGCACACTCGTGACGCCGGCCCGGAGCGTCCGCATCAGGGCCTCCGCCGTGGCGACGTGCGTCTGATCCGGGCTCAGGCGCTCGCGGTCCGCGGCGTCGAAGGCGTGCCAGGCGGCGTGCAGGTGCGCGTCGACGAGTCCCGGGATCAGCCAGAGCTCCTCGGCGCCGAGGTCCCGGGCTTCGAGGTCCCGCGTCTCCGGGCTCCGCGTCTCCGACGCGCCCGCGAGCTCGAATCGGCCGCCCGCCCAGCTCACGCGGCGCGGCGCCGAGAAGTCTCCGCGATCGTCGAGCACGCGGATCCCCGACACGGAGGAGGCGGCGTCCGCCCACCTCTCCGCTGCCGAGAGGATCCCTGCTCTTTGGTTCACAGACCCACTCTATGCTTCACGCATCGAGTGGACCACTTATGCGCGAGCCGATGGAACCACGTCGAGCGCGAGCCCTCATCCGTGCGCCGGTAAAATGGTCGGGTGACCACTACGCCCGCCCCCGTCCAGCGCTCCACCTCGTTCCTCCAGCTCGCACGCGGCATCTTCCACCTCTCCGCCGTCGTGGCCGTCACGGTGTGGGGCTTCCTCGCGTGGCCGCTCCCGTTCCCGGGTGTCCTCACGGGCGTCGGCTTCCTCCTGTTCTCGGCGCTCCTCTGGGCGCTCTTCCTCTCGCCCCGGCCCGTGCTCCGGACCGACCGCTTCGGCCAGGCCCTCGTCGAACTCCTCCTGATCGCCGCGGCGGTCGCCGCCCTGCTCGACTTCGGTCTCTTCTGGGTGTGGGCCGCGCTCTACGGCGCCGCCGCGGCGGTCGTCGGATACCTCGCCTCCAACCGGGGAGCGTGAGCGGGCGCGGGAATGGAATGCCCCGGGTCGCGGTTGGTGAAGGCATGACAGCTCCGCAAGCCGTGCCGGGTGCGGGTCCCGGCGAACTCGTCCTCGGACTCGACACCTTCGGCGACATCACCGTCACGGCGGAGGGCGAGCGCCTCTCGCACGCGCAGGTGATCCGAGACGTCGTCGAGCAGGCCGTGCTCGCCGACGGATCGGGCGTCGACGCCATCACCCTGGGCGAGCACCACCGGGACGACTTCGCCCTGAGCTCCCCCGAGATCGCGCTCGCGGCGATCGCGGGGCGGACCGAGCGGATCCTGCTCGGCACGGGCGTCACGGTGCTCTCGAGCGACGATCCCGTGCGCGTCTACGAGCGCTTCGCGACCCTCGACGCGGTGAGCGACGGCCGGGCCGAGGTGATCCTGGGGCGCGGATCCTTCACCGAGTCGTTCCCGCTGTTCGGCTACGACCTCGCCGACTACGACGAGCTGTTCGCGGAGAAGCTCGAGCTGTTCGTGCGGCTCCGCGGCGAGGGGCCGGTGACCTGGTCGGGGCGGCACCGCAGCCCCCTCGTCGAGCGGGAGGTCTTCCCGAAGACCGAGCAGGAGGGCGGCGTTCGGGCGTGGATCGGCGTGGGCGGCAGCCCGCACTCGGTGCTGCGCACGGTCCAGGTCGGGATCCCGATGATGCTCGCGATCATCGGCGGCGACCCTGCGCGCTTCCTCCCGTTCGCGAACCTCTACCGGCAGACGCAGGACGAGCTCGGCCGCGATCCGATGCCGCTGGGCGTCCACTCGCCAGGACACGTCGCGGCGAGCGACGGGGAGGCGCGGGACCAGCTGTGGCCGCACTTCGAGGCGAACCGCAACCGCATCGGAGCGGAGCGCGGGTGGCCTCGCACGACGCGCGCCGAGTTCGAGCGAGAGGCCGACGCGGGGTCGCTGTACGTCGGATCGCCCGAGACCGTGGCGCAGCGGATCGCGTCGACCGTGCGCACACTGGGCGCCGACCGCTTCGATCTGAAGTACGCGACCGGAACCATGCCCCACGAGCGGCTCTGCGAGAGCATCGAGCTCTACGGCCGCGAGGTGATCCCCCGCGTGCGAGAGCTGCTCGCCGGCTGAGGCTCAGGCCGAGGCCGAGGCTCAGGCTCAGGCGGTCAGCACCCGCCAGGATCCGGTCTCCGCGCCGGTCGGCATCCCGTCGAGGATCCGGATCGTGCGAGCGTCGGGGTCCGTGACGAGCGTCGCGAGTGTCGCCCAGCGCTCGCCGTACGTCTTCGACATGTCCGCGTGGCAGGTGAGGGGCGGTTCCCCCTCGCCGGAGACGAGCAGCTGCACCATCGCCGCCGCGTCCGCGGGCAGCCCGCCCTCCAGTCGGGAGTCGG
>JAPSIU010000025.1 GCA_031178565.1 Leucobacter sp.
TCCACACGCACCGCGGCATCCTCGCCCATGACGAGCTGATCGGCCTGCCGGACGGATCCGTGGCGGCAGCCGGGGCTGGGGCGTCGCCCCCGATATCCTCGTGTTCGCGAAGGGGATCAGCGCGGGCTACGTGCCTCTCGCGGCGACCGTGTTCAACGAGCGCGTCGCCTCCGCCATCGAGAGCGGCCCCGGGTTCTCGAGCGTCATCATGCACGGCTACACCTACAGCGGGCACCCCACGGCCGCGGCCGCCGCGCTCGCCGTGCTCGATATCGTCGAGCGCGACGACCTGCCGGGCAACGCCGTCCGCGTCGGGACCGTGCTGCTCGAGGAGCTCAAGACGCTCGAGCGCCACGAACTCGTCGGCGAGACCCGCGGCAAGGGCCTCATGGCCGCCGTCGACCTCGTCGCCGACCGCCGCACCCGCGCCCCGATCGACCCGACGAGCGGCCTTGCGCACCGCATCGCCGCCGAGGCGCGCGACCGGGGCGTGATCGTGCGCCCCGCCGGCACGAAGATGATCGTCTCGCCGCCGCTCACGCTCACCGCCGACGAGGCCCGCACGATCGCGCGGGCGCTCGATCAGGCGATCGACGCGGTCGTCTGAACCGCGGTGGATTGAACCAGGAGGCAGCATGGCCGTCGCAGATCTGATCCTGCACGACGCGCGCATCTTCACGGTCGACCCGAGCCGTCCCCGCGCCGAGGCGATCCGTATCGTCGGCGGACGGATCACGGAGGTCGGCCCGGAGCGCGAGGTGCTCGCGGGGCGCTCGCCGCGGACCCGGCTGCGATCGCTCGGCGGCGCCTTCGTGATGCCCGGCATCGTCGACGGCCACAACCATCCGGCCGAGGCGGGGCCCACAGCGCTCTTCGAGCTCGGCCTCGATCCCGGCGCCGGGGTCGACGCGATCCTGGACCGGGTGCGGGCCCGCGCCGAACAGGCGGCGCCCGGGGCGTGGATCATGGGGCCGGCTGGGGGACGACGTTGATCGCGGAGCTCGACGCGCCGGACGCCCTGCGGCGATTCGACGACGCCGCGCAGGGGCACCCCGTCGTCCTCGTCGACAACAGTCGCCACAACCGGTGGGTAAACAGCGCCGCGATGGAGCGCATCGAGCTGCCCGATGATCCCGGCGTGCTGCGCGACGCGAGCGGCGGACCGACGGGGGTGCTCCTGGAGCGGGCGGGGCTGCCGGCCGCCCACTCCTACGCCGCCCACCAGGGGCTCGACGCGCAGCAGGAGATGGCGGCCTACCGGTACGACATCGACGTGCTCCACGGCTACGGGGTGACCGACTCCGGCGCGCTGGTCGCGGCGGGATCCGACTGGCCGGTGAGCCCGCTGCCCAACCCCTGGGAGGCGATCTGCGGGATCGTCACGCGCACGAACTCGCGCGGCGAGACGCCGGGCGAACTCTGGCCCGGGCAGGCGATCGCCCTCGACGAGGCGCTGCGGGTGTTCACGATCAACGGGGCGCGGATGCTCGGGATCGACGAGGTGACCGGGTCGCTCGAGCCCGGCAAGTCGGCCGACCTGATCATCCTGGACGCCGATCCCTTCGCCCTCGAACCCGAGGCGATCGCCCGGATCCGGGTCTCCGATACCTGGGTCTCCGGAGACCCGATCCACCGCGCGGATACCGCCGCGCGGAACGCACCGCCGGACGCGAACGCGATCCGGACCGACGCAGAGGAGCGCTCATGAGTACCGTGCCGGAGTTCACGACCGAACTGCTACTCGACGGGGCCTGGGAGACCGGCCATGGCGGGACCTTCACCAGCATCAACCCGTCGACGGGCCTCGAGCTCGCCCGGGTGAGCGCGGCCGACGAGGGTGACGTCGACCGCGCGGTCCACGCGGCCACCCGCGCGCTGAGAGGCGAGTGGAAGCAGACGCCCCCGTCCCGGAGGGCCGCGCTGCTGCACCGTCTCGCCGACCTCGTCGAGCGCGACGGCGAGATCCTCGCGACGCTCGAGGCCCTCGACATGGGCGGCCTGCCCGGCGTCATCCAGGGCATGCACATCCCGAATCTCGCCGGCTCGCTCCGCTACTACGCCGGCTGGGCCGACAAGCTGGGCGGAGAGACACTGCCCAACGACGGCTACATGGGGCGCCCCGCGTTCGCCTACACGCGGCGCGAGCCCGTCGGCGTCATCGCGGCGATCGTGCCGTGGAACTCGCCGATGATGATCCTCGGCTGGAAGCTCGCGCCCGCGCTCGCCACGGGCAACACCATCATCATCAAGCCGGCCGAGGACGCGTCGTTGTCGATCCTCCATATCGGGAAGCTCGCCGTCGAGGCGGGGTTCCCGCCCGGCGTCGTGCAGGTGCTGCCCGGCCCCGGGCGCATCGTAGGCGAGGCGCTCGCCGTGCATCCCGGGGTGCACAAGGTTTCCTTCACCGGATCCACCGAGATCGGTCGGCGGATCATGCGCAACGCCGCGGGCACGTTCAAGCGGACCACCCTCGAGCTCGGCGGCAAGAGCCCGAACATCGTCTTCGACGACGCCGACCTCGACGCCGCGATCGGCGGAGCCGCCGCGGGCATCATGATCAACTCCGGTCAGACCTGCGCCGCGGGATCGCGCGTCTTCGTGCACCGCAGCGTCTATGACGCCGTGCTCGACGGCATGCGAGACATCGCCGAGGCGCAGGTCGTCGGCGACCCGTTCGACGCCGCGACCACGATGGGGCCGCTCGTCAACGCCGCGCAGCGGGACGCCGTGATGCGCTACATCGGCGTCGGGAACGACGAGGGCGCCCGGCTCGTCGCCGGTGGCACCGCGCCCGACGGTCCCGGCTGCTTCGTGCGCCCCACCGTCTTCGCCGGTACGAACGAGCAACGGATCGCGCGCGAGGAGATCTTCGGGCCGGTCGCGACCGTCGTGCCGTTCGACACCGACGAGGAGGTGATCCGCCTCGCCAACGACACGCCCTACGGTCTCGCCGCGACGATCTGGACCCGCGATGTCAGCCGCGCGCACACCGTCTCCGCGGAGCTCGAGGCGGGCGCCGTGGCGGTGAACGGGTGGTCCCCGCTGGCTCCGCAGCTGCCCTGGGGTGGCGTCAAGGCCTCCGGGCTCGGGCGCGAGCTCGGCTACGAGGGCATCCTCGCCAACACGGAGCCGAAGACCGTCACCGTGATCCTGTAAGCGACGCGGACGGCGGTGCGGCCGCCGCCCGTCTCGACGGGGCGGACGCGCGCTCCGAGGGCCGTGCTGTCGGAACGGGCGGCGGGTCGGGCAGAATGGCTGTCGGGTGTTGGGGAGGATCCGTCGTGGTCCCGATCCGCGTCTCCGCGATCCCGCGGTGCCCGCGCCCCGTGAGAAAGGATCCAGCATGCCCGTACTGCTCCGCATCGACTCCTCCGCCGGGGGCGCCGCCTCGCGCACCCGTGCGCTGACGGAAGTGCTCTCCGAGGCGTGGCTCGGCCGCGGCAAGGGCTTCGCCGTCGTGTCCAGGGACCTCCACGAGAATCCGCCTCCGCACCTCGGCGACACGGCCCAGCACTGGCCGGAGCGCCTGCGCGGGGGCGCGGTGCTCGACGCGGGGACCGTTGCGCTCCAGGAGGCGGTGATCGCCGAACTGCTCGCGGCCGACGCCGTCGTCATCGGCGCGCCCATGTACAACTACGCCGTTCCCTCGACGCTGAAGGCCTGGCTCGACCTGATCCACGTCCCCGGCGTCACCGCTCCGTTCGACGTGCCGACCCAGCCCCTCGCGGGGCGCCCCGCCGTAATCGTGAGCGCGCGCGGCGGCACTGACGAGGACGGTGCCTTCGAGCACGTCTTCGGGCCGCTGCGGCTCGTACTCGGGGCCGGACTCGGCATGGACGTGCGAACGATCGCCACGAGACGCACGCTCGCGGAGACGATCCCGGACCTCGGCGAGGGGCTCGCGGCCGACGAACTCGCCCGCGCGATCGACGAGGCCCGCGGGCTCTGGGAGACGCTGCTCGGCGGTGACCCGACGTGCGGCGAACGGACTCGGGTCGGCTCGGAGGAGATCGAGCAGAGACTCACTTAGCGGTCGCGTGGATAGGTGATTGGTCCTTCTGCGCGCAGCATGACCGGCCCTATCCGCGCCACCAATTACTCCGACATTTCCTCCGACATTCGGCAGCGCAAGTGTCGAGCGGGTCTCACGCTCGCCCGGAGAGTCGGAGAGTCGGAGAGGCTCAACGGCTCGAGCGTGCGAGCACCTCAGTGGAGGAGCGGCACCGGCGGCTCCGAATCCTCGATCGTCTCCGCCGTGCCGGGGGTTCCGGGGGCCGGCTCGGCATCCGCATCCAGGTCGGATCCGAGCGAGTTGTCGGCCTCCCGGCCGGAGCCGGCGTCCCTCGCATCCTCTGGATCAGCCTCCTCCGTGAGCGCGAAGAGCAGCTCGGCGATGCGGTCACCGAGATGGTCGAACGCTCCGCTCGCATCAGGGCCCGCGAGCGCCGAGGCGCGCAGTGCCTGCTCGTAGACGCTGCTGAGAACGGGCAGCGCCCGCTCGGCCGGGATCACGAAGCGGCGCCCGGCCGCGGCGATGACCTGCTCGATGATGCCGGCGATGCTCGCGTAGAAGCGGTCCATGAACTCGTGGTGGCCCGGCGCGATCGACGGGTCGCGGAGCGCGAGCAGCAGGAACTCCACCTCGAGCACGAACCAGGATGTCGCGTCGTCGGCCGGGGCGAAGAACTCGGCGACGTACTCGGCGGCCTCCGCCGGAGAGACGCAGCAGCTGCGCTCGCGCAGCGCGGGCTCGAGCTCGCGCGCCTTGATGGCGAGATCTTCCGCCCGCCGCTCGAACTCGCGCTCGAGCAACACGAGGAAGAGCTGCTCCTTGCTGGAGAAGTTGGAGTAGAACGCCCCTCGGGTGAAGCCCGCGTGCGCGCAGATGGTCTCGACAGCGGCGCCCTGCAGGCCATGCTCGGCGAACACCTCGATCGCGGAGTCGAGCAGGCGGTCGCGGGTCGCCTGGCGGCGGGCGCTGGGGACCGCGTCATGGGGGGAGCTCACCGCTTCACCTGCCTTTCGAGATCTGTTCAGTGCGCGGGAGGGCGTCGTTGAGCGTATCCCTGGATACAGTAGTGCATCGATATGGATACACTGGTGTATTGAAATGGATGCACTCGTGTATCGAACCGAGCGATGGAGTCCGGTGCCCGCATTACGGCGCCGCCGAGCGCGCTCGCGATCGCCACGGCGAACGAAAGGGATGTGCATGTCCACGCTGCTCTACGCCCTCGGCCGCTGGGCGACGCGCGCCCGCGTGCTCGTGCTCATCCTCTGGATCGCAGTCCTCGCGACGCTCGGCGCAGGGGCGGCCCTCCTCGGTCAGGGCGCGAACGCCCCGATCACCATCCCGGGCACCGAGTCGCAGCAGGCGCTCGACACCCTCGGCCGCACCTTCCCCGAGGTGAGCGGTACGAGCGCGACGATCATCGTGGTCGCCGCCGAGGGCGAGCGCGTCGACGAAGCACCGTACGAGGGAATCATCTCCGACGCGGCACGGGATCTCGAGGGCGTCGAGGGCGTGGCGGCGGTGCAGACTCCGTTCGGCGAACAGGCGAGCGGAGGTCTCTCCGACGACGGTGCAGCCGCCCTCGTCACGGTGCAGCTCGAGGGCGAGATGTCGAACGTCTCCGACGCCACGGTCGCCGGCATCGAGCGGGTCACGGGCGAGATCCGGGATCGCCTCCCGCTGGGCGCCGACACCTCCTACGGCGGCGAGGCGTTCTCGGCCGCGGTGCCGGGCCTCAGCCCGACCGAGGCGGTGGGCGTCGCCATCGCGTTCGTCGTGCTGATCCTCACCCTGGGCTCGCTCATCGCGGCCGGCATGCCGCTGCTCATCGCGATCATCGGCGTGGGGGTCTCGATCGCGGGGCTCTTCCTCGTGACCGCCTTCGTCGATCTCACCTCGACCACGCCCATGCTCGCCCTCATGCTCGGGCTCGCAGTGGGCATCGACTACACCCTCTTCATCGTGAGCCGGCATCAGGAGCAGCTGCGCGCGGGGCTCGGCGTCGAGGAGTCGATCGCCAAGGCGACGGCGACATCCGGCTCCGCGGTCGTGTTCGCCGGTCTCACGGTGATCATCGCACTCGCGGGACTCTCGGTCGCGGGGATCCCGTTCCTCACAGCGCTCGGTGTCGCGGCCGCCGCGGCCGTCGCCGTCGCCATGCTCATCGCGATCACGCTCACGCCGGCGGTCATGGCGATGGTCGGGATCCGGATCCTGCCGCGGCGGCAGAGGAACGCCGCTCTGCAGGACGACCGACCGGGATCCGCGCAGGATGACAGCCACGCCGACAGCCGTACCGACAACAGCATCGACAGCCGCACGGCGCCCGCTCCGTCGCGCGCCGACCGCTTCTTCGCCGGCTGGGTGCGCACCGCGACGAGGCGCCCGATCGTCACGATCCTCTCGGTGCTCGTGCTGCTGGGCCTCGCGTCGGTCCCGGCCCTGCAGCTGCGCCTGGCGCTTCCGAACGCGACCTCCCTCGCCGCGGACGACCCCGCTCGGGTCACCTACGAACTCACGGGGGAGCACTTCGGCGAGGGCTTCAACGGCCCGCTGCTGCTGACGGGCTCGATCATCACGAGCGAGGACCCGCTGGGCCTCATGGAGGACCTCGCGGACGAGATCCGCGGTGTGCCGGGCGTCGCCGACGTGCCGCTCGCGACCCCGAACCGGGGCGCCGACACGGGCATCATCCAGGTCGTCCCCGAGGAGGGGCCGCACGCCGAGAGCACGACCGAACTCGTGAACGAGCTCAGGGATCGGCACGACGAGTGGGAGCGGGAGTACGGGGTGAGCCTTGCGGTCACGGGCTTCACGGCGGTCGGGATCGACGTGTCCGAGATGCTCCTCGAGGCGCTCATCCCCTTCGGCGTGCTCGTCGTCGGGCTGTCGCTGATCCTGCTCGCGATGGTCTTCCGCTCCGTCTGGGTGCCGGTCAAGGCGACGCTCGGCTATCTGCTCTCCGTCGGCGCGGCGTTCGGTGCCGTGGTCGCGGTCTTCCAGTGGGGCTGGTTCGCCGACCTCCTGCACGTCTCGTCCACGGGCCCGGTGCTCAGCTTCATGCCGATCATCCTCATGGGTGTGCTGTTCGGCCTCGCGATGGACTACGAGGTGTTCCTCGTCTCGCGCATCCGCGAGGAGTACGTGCACGGCGCGGGGGCGTCGGACGCGATCCGCCGCGGGTTCGCGGGGAGTGCGAAGGTGGTCACGGCCGCCGCGCTCATCATGTTCGCCGTCTTCGCCGCCTTCGTGCCCGAGGGTGATCCGAGCATCAAGGTGATCGCGCTCGGCCTCGCGGTCGGCGTCTTCGTCGACGCGTTCATCGTGCGAATGACACTCGTGCCAGCCGTGCTCGCCCTGCTGGGGGACCGCGCCTGGCGCATGCCCGGGTGGCTCGGGCGGATCCTGCCGTCCTTCGACGTCGAGGGCGAGGGGCTCGCCCGTGAACTCGCGCACGCGGAGTGGCCGGAGGATATGCCCGGCGCCGCGATCGCGACCGAGGGGGTCGTCAGCCGCGGGTCGGCGATCCCGGATCTGCGGGTCGCCCAGGGCGGCGCGCTGCTGCTCGACCCGCGGGATCCCGCGTCCCTCGCGACGGCCGAGATCATCGCCGGTCGCCGGATCGTGACCTCCGGCACCGCGAAGATCGCGGGGCTCCTCCTCCCCGAGCGGGCCGCCTCGGTGCGGGCGCGAGCGGCGTGGGCCGATCCCGGGTCGGTTCGCGAGGCGCTGCGGGATCGCCCCGAGCTGCTGGTGCTCGACCTGCGGGAGGCCGCCGCGACCGGGATCCCGCACGAGCGGATCGCTGCGACGCGCTCGGCGCTCGCCGCCGGTGTCGTGGAGTCGGAGCGCGGATCCGCCCCCGCCATGACCGTGGCCGTGCTCGGGGAGCGCGACCTCGCCGAGCGGATCCTGCCGGAGGGCACAGGGTTCGTACTGCCGGGCGGGGCACCCCTCGCGCAGGCCGCCCCCGTTCCCGACCCGTCCGCCGCGTCCGCCGCGTCCGTCGCGCAGACACTAGAAGGAGCCGCCCGATGAGCCGCTCTCACGGTCTCCCCCCGTCCCGCATCCGGGGCAGGCGCCCCGTCACGTGGACCACGATCCTCGGTCTCGTGCTCGTACCGCTCACCGTCGCGGGTGTGCTCGTCTGGGGCCTCTGGAACCCGACGGAGCGCCTCGACGCCGTCACGGCCGCCGTCGTCAACCACGACGAACCGGTCGAGGTGGACGGGCAGACCGTGCTGCTCGGCCGGCTGCTCGCGGGCGAGCTCATCGGCGACGGGGAGGATCCCTCCGGATCCGACGATGCGAACTTCACCTGGGTGCTGACCGACGAGGACGACGCCGAGGCCGGGCTCGACGACGGGCGCTACATGACGGTGGTGACGATCCCCGAGAACTTCTCGTCGGCTGCCACCTCTGCCTCGGCCAGCACGGGGTCGGAGGACGCCGCGCCGATCGAAACGGCCTCGATCGACATCCGGGAGAGCGACCGCGGTCGACTCATCGACACGGGGCTCTCGAACATCGTCACGCAGACCGCGACGCAGGTGCTGAACCGGCAGCTCGGCGCGCAGTTCGTCGGAGGCGTGTTCGTCGGCATGAATGAGCTGGGCCACGGCATCGGAGAGGCAGCCGACGGCGCATTGCGGCTCGCCGATGGCGGGGCCCGGCTCGCGGACGGGGCGTCCGAGTTCGCCGGCGGCACCCGGCAGCTCGCCGACGGCGCCCAGCAGCTGTCGGCCGGCGCCGCTCAGCTGTCGGGCGGGACCGGATCCCTCGCGGCGGGGGCGTCCGAGCTGTCGGCCGGCGTCGGCGGGTACGTCGACGGAGCATCGGCGCTGGCACAGGCGTACACGCCGCTGGGCGCGGGGGCGACCGCCGCGGCGACGCAGTTGCGGACGACCGTCGGGGCGCTCGCGCAGTTCCAGGCGGAGAGCGCGGCACCGCAGCAGCGACTCGCGGAGGGGCTCACGGCCGTCGGCGGAGCCATGGACCCTGGGATGGGATTGCCCGCGGACATCGCCGCTCTGACCGAGAACTGCTACGCCTCGGGCGCCTCGGCCGAGTTCTGCGCGCAACTGCAGGCGACGCTCGGAAATCGCGCCGAGCAGATCGGCGCCGGCCTGGCGACGGTCGATGCCGCGCTCACCGGACCGGAGGGGCTGAACCGGGCGCAGCAGAACCTGCAGGCGAACCTCGGGGCCGGGGCCCAGCCGGATCCCGGAGTCGACCCGATCGCGCAGCTCGACCAGCTCATCGCGGGGCTCGACGCCTTCGGGACCGGCCTCGGCGACTTCGCGACGCAGGGCTCGCAACTCGTCTCCGGCGCCGGCGCGCTCTCGAGCGGGGCGTCGGAACTCGCGTCCGGCGCCTCCGAGCTCTCGTCGGGGACGTCGCAGCTCGCGGCGAACACCCCCGCGCTGGCCGAGGGTGCGTCGCAGCTCGCGGACGGAGCGGGGAAGTCCGCCGCGGGCGCGGGCGACCTCTCGCGCGGGCTCGGCGAGGCGGCGGCGGAGATCCCGCGCACCGGCGAGGCGGAGCGGGAGCGCCTGGCTGAGACCGCCGTCGCGCCGGTCGAGGCGCGCGGCGGCAGCGGCGAGCTCTTCAACGCCTCGGGCGTGCCGCTGTTCGTGGGTGTCGCGCTCTGGGCCGGTGCACTCGCGACCTTCCTCGTGCTGTCCCCGCTGTGGCGCCGCACCCGCGAGGCGGCCCGGGGGATCGGCGCCATCACGGTGCGCAGCGCGCTCCCCGCGACGCTGCTCGGCGGGGTGCAGGGGGTGATCGCGGGCGTCGTGCTGCCGATCGCGCTCGGCTACGACCTCGGTCAGGCCGCGCGGTTCTTCGGGCTCGCACTGCTCGCGGGTGTCACGTTCGCGCTCGTGGTGCAGGGGCTCTCGGCGCTGCTCGGCGGGTTCGGCCGGTTCATCGCATTCGCGCTCCTCGTCGTCGCGTTCGCCGTCGGCATCGTCTCGACCGTGCCCGGCCCGCTCGCCGCGGTCGGCGACGCGAGCCCGATCGGGGCGGCGCTCGGCGGATTCCAGGCGATCGCGGCCGGCGCCTCCGGATCCGGGCCCGCGGCGGCCGCGCTCGTGCTCTGGGCGCTCGGCGGACTCCTGCTCACGGGTCTCGCCGTGAGAAAGGCGCGGAGCGCGTAGGAGGGCGGAGGGGGCCGAGGAGTGCCGAGGAGTCCGGCCCGGCGTGTGATCCAGCGACACCGATTCACCGTGCGACGATCGGATCCCTGGGAATCCGGCAGTCGTCCGGTGAATCGGTGGCGGTGGGCGGCGGAACGCCGCGACCCACCCGCGTGTGCGCTCTCGCGAAGGTCTGACAGAATCGAGGGGATTCAGTCGTGAGGGCAGGAGAGAGCGATGACGCAGAACGACGACTTCCTCGAGGTGATCGCGGACGAGGTGGCGAACGATCCGCAGAACCTGGCGCTGCGCGAAGATTTCGTCACGCTGCTGCTGCAGCACGATGCGGACCGTGCGGCGCACGAGCTGACGGCGTTCGAGGCGCACGGCGGAGATCCGGCGCGTGTTCGGGTGCTGCGGGCCCGCCTGATGGCGACGCGCCTGCGAGGAGGCGGGGCCTCGTCCGCGCCGGCCGATGCGCCGCGTCCCGCACCCGCCCCGGCCCCGACGCCCGCGCGGGCCCCGATCCCGGCCCCGTCCGCGAGTGACGCCGAGGACGATGACATCCGGCAGCCGGGGCTGTGGGACGCCGAGCGCCCCGCGATCACCCTCGCCGATGTCGCGGGCCTCGCCGATGTCAAGCAGCACCTCGACTCGACTTTCCTCGCGCCGCTGCGCAACCCGGAGCTCGCGGCCGCGTTCGGGCAGAAGCCCGGTGGATCCCTGCTCATGTACGGGCCTCCCGGCTGCGGCAAGACCTACATCGCGAGGGCGATCGCCGGCGACCTCGGCGCCTCGTTCATCCACGTCACAATCGCGGACCTGCTGAGCAAGTTCATCGGGGACAGCGAGAAGGCGATCCGGAGTGTGTTCCAGGACGCACGCTCCGCCGCGCCCTGCGTGATCTTCTTCGACGAGTTCGACGCCCTCGGCGGCCGTCGCTCGTCGGGCGGCGGCGGATCCCAGTCGATGCGCATGATCGTGACCCAGCTGCTCGAGGAGCTCGACGGCGTCACGAGCGTCAACGACGGCGTCTATTTCCTCGCCGCGACGAACCGACCCTGGGACATCGATCCCGCGCTGCGACGCCCGGGCCGCATCGACAAGACGGTGCTCGTGCTGCCGCCCGATGCCGTCGCCCGAGCGGCGATCCTGCAGGGCGATCTCGAGGGAAAGCCGGTCGACGGCGTCGACATCATGGCGGTCGCCGAGGCGACCGACGGGTTCTCGGGCGCCGATATCGCGCAGGTGACGAAGATCGCTCTGCAGCAGTCGCTGACGGCGTCGATGAGCGCCGGCGCGATCGTGCCGGTGACGACGGAGGCGCTCCTCGCGGCGGCCGCGGGGATCACCCCGTCCACCTCCCCCTGGTTCGACCAGGTCGCGCCCGTGATCGAGTACGGCATCGACGACGGCACATTCGAACAGCTGCGCGCCTATCGCGTGAAGCACGGCATGCGATGAGCCGCTGGTCGCCGTTCGGCAGCGGGTCCACGGCCGACCACGGTCGCGAGCCCGACGACATCGACGTCGAGCGCGAGGCGATCGAGCGCGACCGCGACCTCGCGTGGGAGCTCTTCGAGGTGAAGCCCACGCACCCGAAGGTCCCGAAGCTCGCGCAGAGCGTGCTCGTGCGGGAGCCGACGTTCACCGGCATGATCATCCTCACAGCACTGCACCGCCAGGCGTGCGGCGAGATCGATGAGGCCAGGCGCCTGCTGCAGGACCTGCTGGGGCGGCAGGACCGCCAGTTCCTGAGCGCCCTCAGGCTCCTGCGCGACCTGGAGTACGGCGAGCGGAACTTCGCGGAGGCGCTGCGGCTCTCCGAGACCGTGCTGCGGGAGGATCCGGAGGCCGAGTGGGTCGACGAGATGATCTACGGGACCGCCCTCGTCTACACCGGCGATCCCGAGGCGGGATGGCGGCGCATCGACGACGCCGTCGAGCGGTGCGCGCGCGCGGATCCGGAGCGGTACGCGAACGCGCTCGCGCAGCGCGCCGCGCGCCTTCTCTCGACGGGCGCTCCGCCGCTCCGCTTCCTCCCGGCAGCGGAGGAGGCGATCGCCGCGAATCCGAGCGAGTCGACCCTTTCGACGGTGCTCGCGTACGCGTACGTGTTCGATTACCGCGCGGAGGAGGCGGAGACTCTGCTGCGGCGCGTGCTGCGCGAGGACCCGACCGACACCATTGCTCAGGGCGGCATGACGATCGTCAGGGGCTTCCTCGACCCCATCGAGCGCGGCGACGCGACGATGGACGACTTCCGCGCGGGCGGCGCCGGCGAGATGTACTGGCGGATGCTGCAGGGCCAGTTGTTCGACATCGGCCTCGATGACGCGCTCGCCGCGCTGGATCGCGTGCTGCCGCGCGCCCTCGTCCGCGTGCTGCGCGGGGGCCTCAGGAGCAAGGCCGCCCAGCAATCTCAGGGCGAGCGCACCCTGCTCACCTGGCGCGACGGGCAGGATCCCGGCACCGGAGCTGCGTGGGGGTTCGAAGAGCCCTTCCGGCTGCTGTCGTCTCGCGAGGTCGACGCGCTGGATCAGGCGATCGAGCAGGACCGGGACGCCTGGCCGCAGTGGGACCCCGAGAACGAGTACTACACCCTGATCGCCACTGATGACGCGGGTGCCTACTTCTTCGAGGGGTTCGCCGGGCGCTTGTACCGGCGGTGCGCCGGGGAGGACGACCGGGAGGTCGCCCCGAGCCTCGCCGACTGGGTGTGGGATCGCGTCGTCGCCTTCGGAGGCGCGGAACGACGGCCCGGCCGTGCCTGACGGGAACGGCCGTGCGCGACGGGGAGGAGAGGAACGCATGAACGAGCCCCTCGACGCCGAGCGCGCGGCGATCATGCGAGACAAGGACCTCGCATGGGAGCTGTACGGCTTCCAGCCGGAGCACCCGCGGATCCCCGAGCTCGCGCAGAGCGTGCTCGCGCGGGAGCCGTCGTTCACCGGCATGATCATCCTCATCGCGCTGCATCGGGAGGAGTGCGGGGAGATCGACGAGGCCAGACGGCTGCTGCAGGACCTGATGGGCCGCCGGGATCGACAGTTCGTGAACGCCGTCAAGAAGCTGCGCGACCTCGAGTTCAGTCAGAGGAACTACGGCGAGGCGCTGCGCCTCGCCGAGATCGTGTTGCGCGAGCAGCCCGAGGGCGACTGGCTCGATCTGATGGACTACGGCAGCGCGCAGATCTTCACCGGCGACCCCGAGGCGGGCTGGCGGACGATCGACGAGGCCGTCGAGCTGGCCGCCCGCACCGATGCCGATCACTACGGGGATGCGCTCGGGCAGCGGGCGACCCGACTGCTGGTCTCGGGCGCATCACCGGAGCGCTTCCTGCCCGCCGCGCAGGAGGCGGTCGAGGCGGACCCGAGCGAGCCGCTCCTCGCCACGACGCTGGCGTACGCGTACCTGTACGCCTACCGGGCGGAGGAGGCGGAGGCCCTGTTCCGGCGCGTGCTGCGCGAGGACCCTACCGACGGCCCTGCGCACGGCGGATTGACGATGGCGCGCGCGTTCCTCGACCCGATCGAGCGGGGCGTCGGCACGATGGACGATCACCGCAGGGCGGGCTCCGGCGAGTTGGCCTGGCGGATCCTGCGCGACCAGATGTTCGAGACCGGTCTCGTGGAGGCGCTCGCGGCCCTCGACGAGGTGCTGCCGGACGATCTCGCGCGCTCGTTGCGTCCGCCCCTCGGCCGAGAGGCGGCGCGCGAGAGCGGCGGCGAGTGGAAGGTGCTCGCCTGGCACGACGGACAGGAGCCCGGAACCGGCGGGCTGTGGGGCGCGGGCGATGCGTTCCGACTCATGTCCGCGGCCGAGATCGACGAGATGGATGACGCGATCGAGAGCGATCCGGCCGCCTGGTCGCAGTGGGACATGAAGAACGAGTACTACACCCAGCTCTTCACCGATGACGCGGGCGCCTATCTCATCGAGGGGTCGAGGGGACGGCTGTACCGCCGGGGCGCCGGGGAGCCGGATCGGGAAGTCGCCCCGAGTCTCGCGGACTGGGTGTGGGATCGCGTAGTCGCCTTCGGGGGTGCGGACCCGCGGCCCGGGGCGTGACCTGTCGTCCTGGCGCCCGCAGCCGTATCCCGCGCCGGAGTCGCCCTTGCCATTCGAATCGCGGTAGCGCCGCGCCGCGCCGTACGCTCTAAGCCGATGTTTGCAGCGCATCTAGGGCGATGTTTGCAGGATCACTCCGAGCAACCTGAACCGGCGCCCCTGCCCCGCGGACCACTCGCGCGCCGTCGCCGGTTCCGCGTACGCTCGAAGCATGACGACACGAGCGATTATTGCCGAGCAGGCCGGTGGACCCGAGGTGTTGCGATTCGAGACGGTTCCGGATCCCGAACCCGGTGCGGGTGAGCTGCTCGTGCAGACGCGGGCGACCGGCGTGAACTTCATCGAGACCTATCAGAGGTCGGGCACCTACTCGGTGCCCTTCCCGTTCACGCCGGGCGCCGAGGCGAGCGGGGTCGTGGCCGCGTTGGGCGAGGGCGTCGACGGTTTCGAGGTCGGCGACCTCGTGACCACGTCGGAGGCGCGGGCGACGTACGCCGAGCGCTTCGTCGTGGAGGCGGGTCGTGCGGTGCGCGTGCCCGACGGCATTGCGGCGGACACCGCTGCGGCTCTGCCGCTGCAGGGGCTCACGGCGCACTACCTCGCGACCTCGGCGGCACAGCCGCAGTCGGGGGATACCGTGCTCGTGCACGCCGGAGCGGGAGGGGTCGGCCTGCTGCTGACGCAGCTGCTCACGGCGCGGGGCGTGCGGGTGCTGACGACGGCGTCGACGCCGGAGAAGCAGGAGTTGAGCCGCGGTGCCGGAGCCGCGGAGGTGCTCGACTACGACGGCTTCGCCGATCGCTCGCGCGAGCTCACCGGCGGCGAGGGCGTCGCGGTCGTCTATGACGGCGTCGGCAAGAACACGTTCGACGGCTCGCTGCGATCCCTGCGGGTGCGCGGCGAGTTCGTGCTCTTCGGTGCCGCGAGCGGCCCGGTGCCCCCGTTCGATCTGCAGCGCCTGAACGCGGGAGGATCCCTCTCGATCACCCGCCCGTCGCTCGGGCACTTCCTGCGCACGCCCGAGGAGCGCGCCTGGCGGTACGGCGAACTCTTCGAAGCGATCGATGCCGGTGAGCTCGACATCAGGATCGGCGCGCGCTTCCCGCTCGCCGAGGCCGCCGCCGCGCACGCCGCGCTCGAGGGTCGGGAGACCACGGGCAAGGTGATCCTCGAGCCGTGATCCGGGAACGGGTCGACGGCACGCAGGGAGAGCGCATGAAGCAGAGCACCGAGAATTCCAGGTTCGTCGCGTTCGCCGGGCCCCGGTTCTTCAGTCCGGCGGCACGGCCGGGCGACGCGATGGGCGTGCTCGGCGATCGGGTGCTCGGGTTCGCCTCGCCGGACGAGTGGCGGCGGGCCGGAGCCGAGGTCGTGCACCTCGAGGGCGCGCTCGCGATCCCGGGACTCAACGACGCGCACATGTACCCGTCGATCGCGGCGAGGGACAGCGTCGCGATCGACGCCTCCCCGGCGCGGATCGCGACTCGGGCCGAACTCGAGGCTGCGATCCGGGAGGCCGCGGCGACCGTACCTCGGGGGGAGTGGATCCGGTGCAGTCGGTACGATCCCTCCGGGTATCCCGATGGAGCGCCGTTGACCCGCCGCGACCTGGATCGTCTCGCGCCCGAGCACCCGGTGATCCTGCTGCACACCGCGTGCCACTGGGGAGTCACGAACAGCGAGGGGCTGCGCCGAGGCGGGCTGCGCACCGCTGACGATGCGCCGACCGGCGGTTTCCTCGGAACCGACGAGCGCGGGGCGCTGGACGGCGTGCTGCACGAGCAGACCCTGTTCGACTACGTCGACGGCGCGATGTCGAGCACCGGGTCGACGGTGGTTCCTCAGCCGGACGAGGAGGAGGTGCGGCGTGCGATGGTCGGGTTCCTGCGGACGCTCAACTCCCTCGGGATCACGTCCGTGACGGATGCGCTCAGCGGCCCGGCCGAGCTGTCGAGGTTCGCCCGGCTCCGGGCGTCCGGGGAACTCACCGCGCGCGTCAACGTGCTGCTGGCCGCCCGGCATCTGGACCGGTACGCCGACGCGGGCATCCCGAGCGGATTCGGCGACGAGTGGGTACGGATCGGAGGCTACAAGGCGTTCATGGACGGCGCCGTCGCGGGGAGGACGTGCCTCGTCGACCAGCCGTTCGAGGGGTCCTCCGATCACGGTCTGCAGGTCGCGGACATCGATGACGTCCTCGACCTCGCCCGGCGGGCCAGACGCGCGGGGAGCCGGCTCGCGGTGCACGCGAACGGCGACGCGGCGATCCGCCTGCTGGTGACGGCGCTGGAACGGGACGTCGCGGAGAGCGGACCCGCGCCCGAGCGCCACAGGATCGAGCACTGCTCGATGCCCGATGCGGAGACGGTCGCGCGGATCGCGAGACTCGGCCTGATCGCGGTGCCGTTCGGCTCGTACCCCTGGTATCACGGCAGGAAGATCCTCGACTGGTACGGCGCGGATCGCGCGGAGCGAATGTTCCCGCATCGCACGCTGCTGGACGCGGGGGTGACGGTCGCGGGATCGTCCGACTACCCGTGCGGCCCGTACGAACCCATGCTCGGACTGATGAGCTGCGTGCAACGGCGGGGGTCCGACGGGGCGCCGGTCGGCCTGTCCCAGCGGATCGGCATGGACGAGGCGATCGGCCTATACACGGCGGGCAGTGCGGAGGCGTCGGGCGAGGGGCACCGCAAGGGGCGGCTGCTGCCCGGCATGCTCGCCGATTTCGCGGTGTTCGAGGAGGACCTGGAGCAGATCGACTCCGAGACGCTGGCCGGCACCTGGGTCGGCGGCGAGTGCGTGTGGGGGCGCGATCGGACGCGCTAGGCCCCATCTGCAGATGAGAGTTACGGAACCCGCCGGATCCACGCCTCCGTCAGGAACTTCTTCTCGACCAGGCGCTCCGCCGCGTCCCACTCGCCCTCGGTGACCTCCCCGTCGGTGCCGCCATGGCGTCGCTTGAACACCTCGACCATCTTCTCGATGATCGCCTCGCGCGTGAGTCCGGTCTGGCTGCGCAGCGGATCCACTCGCTTCTGCGCGCTCGCGGTGCCCTTGTCGGAGAGCTTCTCGCGTCCGATGCGGAGCACGTCGGTCATGGATTCGGGATCCATGTCGTAGGCCATCGTCACGTGATGCAGCACGGCGCCCGAGCCGAGTCGCTTCTGGGCCGCGCCGCCGATCTTGCCGTGCGGGCTCGTGATGTCGTTGAGGGGTTTGTAGTGCGCG
>JAPSIU010000254.1 GCA_031178565.1 Leucobacter sp.
CTTCGCGGTGTGGGAGGAGGACGAGCTCGGACCGGGCGACTTCTTCCGCGCCGTCGGCTTCGAGATCATCGGCGAGAACGAGTACGGCGAGGCCATCGGGCGCAAGTCGCTCTAGCCCCGGCCGCGCCGAGCACCGCGGCTCAACCGTCGACCGACGCCACCACGCGCTGCGTCAGCCCGCCGTCCACCGGCAGGTTGACGCCGTTGATGTACTTCGCCTCGTCCGAGGCGAGGAAGAGGGCGGCGTGCGCGACGTCGAAGGGCTCGCCCATGCGACCCGTGGGCGAGAGCGCGTTCCGCTGCGCGACCATCTGCTCCACGGAGTCGTAGTTGCCGCTGATCTGGTCGAAGATCATCGGAGTCTCGATGTAGCCCGGCGAGACGCAGTTCGCGCGGATGCCCCGCGCCGCGTACTGGAGCGCCAAGTGCTGCGTGAACTGGATCATCCCGCCCTTCGTCGCCGCGTAGCTCGGGTAGTCGTAGCCGATGTAGCGCATCCCCCCGATGGAGGCGATGTTCACGATCGAGCCGCGACCCCGCTCGAGCATGAGCGGCAGCGCGTGCTTGCACGTGAGGAAGACACTGGTGAGGTTGACCCGGTGCACCCGCTCCCACTCCTCGAGCGACATCTCCATCGGCCCGCCCATGCTCGCGATGCCGACGTTGTTGTGCAGCACGTCGAGGCCGCGGCCGAATCGGGCAGCCGCGGAGACGGCTGCCTCGACCGAACCGGAGTCGGTCGCGTCGGCCACGACGCCTTGGACCCGAGCCTCCGCATCGCCCTCGCGGATCGCCGCGACGGCATCGCCCACGGCGGCCTCGTCGCGATCGACGATCGTCACCGCGGCGCCCTCTCGCGCGTAGACGGTCGAAGCAGCGAGGCCGTTGTTGAGCCGCGCCCCCCTCGACCCGCCGCCGAAGATCACGACGGACCGGTCCTGCAGCCTGCGCATGCGCACTCCTCTCCGCGCGGCTACCCGCGCGGCTCAAGACTCTGGTATTACCAGAGCGAAGTCAAGCCAGCAGGCCGAGCGCGACCGCGGCGATCACGGGGATCGACAGCATCGAGATGGCGTTCGTCGCGAGCGTGATGGTGGCGACGGCCTGCCGGTCGGCGACCGCTCCTCCCGCGAGCATGAACGCGCTCGCCGACGTCGGCATCGCTGCGAGCACGACGAGCGCGACGGCCCACGTCGAGTCGAGTCCCGGCGCGAGGAGCATCACGAGGAGCAGCGACGCGGCGGGCAGCAGCACGATCTTGCCGACCGTCGCGAGCGCCACCGCGCCGAGCGGTGCGGCGCCGCGCTGCAGGGCGCCGAGCGCTCCCCGCAGCGTGAGCCCGATGGCGAACAGCGCCGCCGGAGCGGCCGCCGCCGCGAACATGGACGTGGCGTCGGTGATCACGGTCGGCAGGCGGAGGCCGAGCAGGTTCACGCCGGCGCCCGCTGCGACGCTCCACAGGAGCGGGTTCCGCAGGGTCGCGCGACGCACGGCGGACCCGAGGCCGGGCGTCGGGGCGTCGCCGCGATCGACGATCGCGGCGATGATGACCGCGAGCACCGGATAGACCACCAGGAAGACGAGGTTGTGCACGAGCTGGCCGATGACGGCCGTGAAGCCCGCCGTCGAGCCGAGCACCCCGAGCACCACCGGGATGCCGAGATAGGCGGCGTTGCCGAAGCTCCCCGCCATCGCGACGTGCATCGCGGACAATCGGTGCCGACGAGCGCTCCACCGCGCGAGCGGCCACAGCACGGCCATCGACAGCACGAGCGACAGCACGATCACCGCGGGGAACTCCCCGGGGACCCCGACCGAGAGGTCCGACTCGACCGCGAGCGTGAACAGCAGCGCCGGGAGGGCGATGTAGAACACGAACGCGGTGACCCCCGGCTCCGCGTCGCGGAACGGTCGCGCCCAGGTCGCCGCGAACCCCGCCGCCATCCCGAGGAACAGCGGCAGCGTCTGCCCCACGACGTCGAAGAACATGCGCCTCCCCTGCCGACGCCTGTCGTCGACCCTCTGCGACGCACCGCCTCCTCGAGGGCCTGGACACGCCTGCGATTTGACACGGTGCTGGTACTACCAGAGGATAGCCGCGTTCGGCGCGTTCGGGCCCGGCACCCCTCGGAGGGGTGCACGGTCGGATCTGCCCCGCAGCTCACTTCAAGGAGGAAGTAATGAAGCACCGATCCGCATTGGTCGCACTGGGGGCAGTGTCCCTGCTCACGCTCACGGCTTGCTCGGGCGGCACCGGCGGCGCCGACGCCGCGGCCGAGGGCGAGACGTACGAGTGGGACATGACCATCACCGTCAGCGACTCGTCCAGCTGGTACCACGGGGCAGAGGTCTTCGCCGAGCAGCTCGACGAGCTCTCCGGCGGCCGCATGCAGCTCAGCATCTACGCGAACGAGCAGCTCTCGGGCGGCGACCCCGCGGCCGGCGTCGAGCAGCTCATGAACGGCGACAAGACCTTCTCGTACAACTCGACGATCATCTACTCGGGCATCGACCCGCGGTTCGGCGCCATCAACGCGCCGTTCCTCTACGACTCCTACGAGCAGGCGGACGCAGCCATCGAGGCCGGCGGCCTCGACGCGTACACCGAGCTCGCGGCCGAGCACGGCGTCCAGCTGCTCGGGTTCGGGGAGTCGGGCTTCCGCCAGGTGACCACGAGCTCCACCCCGATCGAGGGGCCGGAGGACCTCGCGGGCCTGAAGATCCGCGTGCCCGGTTCGTCGCTGTTCCTCGACATCTTCACCGAGCTCGACGCAGACCCCATCACGATGAACTTCAGCGAGGTCTTCACCTCGCTGCAGAACGGCACGATCGACGGCCAGGAGAACCCGTACGACGTCATCTACTCGAACGGGCTGACCGAGGTGCAGGACCACCTGTCGATCTGGAACTACGTGTACGACCCGCTCATGCTCGGCATGAACCAGGCGGTCTTCGACGGCCTCTCGGCCGAGGACCAGGAGATCGTGCTCGAGGCGGCCGCCGCCGCGAACGAGGCGCAGATCGCTGAGAACCGGGAGCGCGAGGAGGTCCAGCTCGAGGAGATGCGGGGCGAGATGACCGTCACGGAGCTCAGCGAGCAGCAGACCGAGTCGTTCCGCGAGTCGATGGAGCCCATCTACAGCGAGTACGAGTCCATCTGGACGCCCGACCTGCTCGACGCGGTGCGTCCCGAGTAGGGACCCGGAGCAGGAAGCCAGGGAAGCCGCACGTGTTCGACAAGATCCTCACGAGGGCCGAGAACATCACGGTCGCAGTGACGTTCGCGGTCATGACGATCCTCGCGTTCGTCAATGTCGTCAGCCGCTACGCGCTCCACGGATCGCTCTCGTGGAGCCACGAGATCGTCACCGCGCTCGCGGTGTACCTGATCATGGTCGGCACGAGCGCGGCGACCCGGCTCGACCTCCACCCCGGCTTCACCCTCCTGCGGGACACCGCACGAGGGTGGCGCCGGGTGGCGGTCGTCGTCGCCATCGGGTCCATGACCCTCGCCTTCTTCGTGCTGCTGGGCTGGCTCGGCACCGAGCAGGTGCTCACCCAGATGGGCCAGGGCCGCACGACCCCGAGCCTGGCGCTCCCGCAGTGGACGCTCTCGCTCGCCATCCCGATCGGCGCCGTCCTCGGCAGCATCCGGGTCATCCAGCACACCATCGTGAGCGTCCGGACCAGCGCCCCCGCCCCGGCGGACGTCGTCGACGCCCAGACCAAGGAGGCCTGACCCATGGTCGAGCTCGTGCTCCTCGGGAGCTTCCTCGTCCTGCTCTTCCTCGGCGTCCCGATCGCCTTCTCCATGGGACTCTCGGCGCTGCTGACGATCGTCGTCGAGCAGAGCGTCACCGCCCTGTTCCCCTCGACGGGCATCATGTTCGCCTCCATGGCGTCGGAGACGCTGCTGGCGATCCCCTTCTTCATCCTCGCCGGCGTGATCATGGAGATGACCGGGATCTCCGCCCGGCTCGTCGCGTTCGCGGACACCCTCTTCGGCCACCGCAAGAGCGGCATCGCGCTGACGACGATCGTCGCGGCGATGGTGTTCGCCTCCATCTCCGGCTCGGGACCCGCCACCGTCGCGGCCCTCGGCGGCATCCTGATCCCCGCGCTCGTGCGCCACGGCTACTCGAAGCGGCACGCCGCATCGCTCATGGCGAGCGCCGGAGAGATGGGCATCATCATCCCGCCGAGCATCGCGTTCATCGTCTTCGCGGTCGTGGCGAGCGACTACGAGCGCGTCTCCATCACTCGGCTCTTCGCCGCGGGCGTCGTCCCCGGCATCGTCCTCGCTGCCGCGCTCTACCTCGTCGCCCGCTACCTCCCGCGTCACACCGAGGCGGTGGCGGAGAACGCGAAGCTGCACCTCACGAAGGCCGCCGACCGCCTCGGCGTCGGTGCCGCGAGCGCGAAGCGCACCGGCGCGCTCATCGAGGCGGGCGGGAGCGGGGCAGCGCTCCCGGCCGGCTCGCCGGAGACCGCGGTCGACCTGCTCGACGGGCATGCGGACGAGTCGGACGTCAAGGTCGGCATCCGGACGCAGCGCGCGTCGGGACGCGAGGTCCG
>JAPSIU010000255.1 GCA_031178565.1 Leucobacter sp.
CCTTGACGATGCCCGCCTTCGACTGGATCACGAGCTGCTCGCGCTCCGAGGGGGTGAGCCGCAGCGCTTCCGCGAAGCGTCGCTCGCAGCCGTGCACTCCTGAGCCGTAGATGTCGGCGTGGTCGAGGAACGTGATCCCGGCGTCGCGCGCCGCGTGCACCAGCGCCCGCACCTCGTCGTCGGATTTGTCCTGGATGCGCATCAGCCCGAGAACGATATTGGGCACCACGAGGTCGGTGCCGGGCATCTGGAAGGTCTTCATCGGGCTCCTCTGATGGGCGGCGGGGCGCCCCGGTACGGGTTCGACTGGTGGTGCCCGCCGATGAGCCGGCACGGTTCTCATCGTAGGGATCCCGGATCGAGAACGAGAACCGGCGCTCGGCGCAACCCCGTAGACAACTTCTCCGCTCTGAACGAGGGTGGGCTGACACCCCGACGCGAAGGAGGCACGTTATGACGGACAACCCGAGCAACGACCAGCTGACCTTTCAGGACCCGGTGACGCGGTTCCCCGACATCACACCCCCGAAGCAGGATCAGCCCGAACCCGGGCTCGACCAGGAGCTCGTGCCGCAGACCGACCGGGGGCAGCACTCCTACCGCGGAACCGGCCGCCTCGAGGGTCGCAAGGCACTGATCACGGGCGCTGATTCCGGGATCGGCGCGGCGGTCGCGATCGCCTTCGCGCGGGAGGGCGCCGACGTCGCGCTGTCGTACCTCCCCGCCGAGGAGGAGGACGCCCAGGAGATCAAGTCGTTCATCGAAGGCTCCGGGCGGCGCGCGATCCTGCTCCCGGGCGATATCTCCGACCGGGACTTCTGCGAAGAGCTCGTCGAGCGGGCGGTGCGGGAACTCGGCGGCCTCGACGCGCTGGTCAACAACGCCGGCCGGCAGATCGCGGTCGAGGACATCGCCGATCTGCCCGACGAGCAGTGGACCGCGACCTTCGACACGAACATCCACGCGATCTACCGGATCTCGCGGGCGGCGGTGAAGCACATGCCTCCCGGATCGACCATCGTGAACACGACGTCGATCCAGGCCTACAAGCCGTCCCCGCACCTGCTCGACTACGCCTCGACCAAGGCCGCCATCAACAACTTCACCAAGGGGCTCGGGCAGATGCTCGCCTCCAAGGGCATCCGGGTGAACGCGGTGGCGCCGGGGCCCATCTGGACGCCCCTGCAGGTCTCCGACGGCCAACCGAAGGACGCCCTGCCGAAGTTCGGCAAGAGCACGCCCCTCGGCCGCGCGGGTCAGCCGACGGAGCTCGCGCCGGCGTTCGTATTCCTCACCTCGCCGGAGTCGAGCTACGTGATCGGCGAGACGCTCAACGTCAACGGCGGAACGCCCTCGCCATGACCGGAACCGGCTCTCGCGGCGGCCGGGCCCCCGGCAGCCGCACACATCAAGGAGGACTCTCGTGCGTGTAGCAGTCGTCGGTGCAACAGGAAACGTGGGCACCGCGGTGCTCAGAGCTCTCGCCGACACCCCGGAGGTGGCCTCGGTGATCGGCGTCGCCCGGCGGATGCCGGACACCGACGTCGCCCCGTACTCCGGCTGCGATTGGGCCGCGATCGACATCGCCGCCGCCGCTTCCGAGGGGGAAGCCCTCCGCCTGCTCCGCGACGCATTCGCGGGCGTCGATGCGGTGATCCATCTCGCCTGGCTGACCCAGCCGAACTCCAAGCGCGAGCTGCTGCGCCGCGTGAACGTCGAGGGCACGGCGAGGGTGGCTCGAGCGGCCGCCGATGCCGGCGTGGGCCACCTCGTGGTCGCATCGTCGGTGGGCGTCTACTCCCCCGATCCCGACCGGCGCAGGCGGGACGAGAGCTGGGCGACGAACGGGATCGGATCCTCGCATCACGGCGTCGACAAAGCCGCGCAGGAGCGGGTGCTCGACGAGTTCTCCGCCGCGCATCCCGAGATCGCGGTGACCCGGCTGCGTCCGGCGCTGACGTTTCAGGCGGACGCCGGGTACGAGATCCAGCGCTACTTCCTGGGCGGCTGGGTCCCGATGCGGGCGCTCGATTCCGTCAGACCTCCCCTGCTCGCCGTGCCGAAAGGCCTCCGCATGCAGGCCGTGCACGCCGACGATGTCGGGCGCGCGTACGCCGCCGCGGTCGCCAAGCGCGTGCCGGGCGCCTTCAACCTCTGCGCGGACGACATCCTCGGCCCGCAGCAGCTCGCCGACATCATCGATCACGGCCGATTCATCGAGCTTCCCCCGCGCCTCGTGCGCGCGTTCATGTTCGGCGGGCACAAGGCCAAGCTGATCGCCGCCGACGAGAGTTGGATCGATCTGGCCCTCTCGGTTCCGATGATGGACAACACCAGGGCCAAGACCGAACTCGGCTGGCAGCCCCGGTACAGTGCCGCGGAGGCGCTGGAGAGCCTCGTGCGCGGCATGATCGACGGCTGCGGCGCGGATTCCCTGCCGTTGCGCCCCCGCGATCCGGACGAGGCTCATCTCCCCGAGGCCCGCGGCTCTGTGGCGGAGGGCGCGGACGCCGGAGCCGGTGTCGTCGGAGCGGGTGCGGGGATCGCCGGATCGGGAACGTCCGGCGACGCTGCGGGTGCACCCGATTCGCCGCGGATCTCGTCGGAGCTGATGGGCCTCTACCTCTCGGACCACCTGACGGGGGCCACCGCGGGCGCGGAGCGCATCGAGCGGATGTCGGCGGCCTACATCGACACCCCCGTCTACGCCCGGCTTTCGGAGCTGGCGGAGGAGATCCGGCTCGAACGAGCCTTCCTGCACCGGCTCATCCACGATCTCGGCATGCGGCAGCGATCGTATCGCCAGGCGGTCTCGTGGACCCTCGAGCACATCGGGCGGCTCAAGACCAACGGGCGTGTGCTCTCCCGATCGCCGATGACGCTGGTGCTCGAGACCGAGCTGATGCGCGGCGCGGTGATGGGAAAGCTCGGGGTCTGGCAGACCCTCGAGGACAACGCGGAGGAGCTGGGTCTGGATCCGGAGGTCTTCGCGGACCTCGCCGAGAGGACGCTGGTGCAGGTGAACACGCTCAGCGAGATCCACGAGTACGCCCGGAAGCGGGCGTTCCGGGAGGACGGCGAGGTGTTCGGACCGCACGCCGAGAGCGACTCGGCCGACGAGGGGTCGTCTTCGGAGCGGAGTGTCGCCGAGGCCGTCGCCCACGATCACGATGACGCGCTTGCCGACGAGTGGGGCAAGGAGTCGTTCCCCGCCAGCGATCCGCCGGGCCACTACTGAGATCTCATCGTCCGCACCGAGCCGGGAATACCCCCAGGGGGTACGAGGTTATGATCGGGGCCCCTCGCCGCGACGTGAGGCGGGGAGGACCGTGAGCGTTGCGTGCGGCCGAGTGCTGCGCGGGTGAAGGAGTGGCCATGACCTCGAAAGAACGGACCGGGGGCGGACTGATCCCGCTGCTCGTGATCGCGACGGCTCAGCTGATGCTGGTGCTCGACGACTCGATCGTGAACATCGCATTGCCGAGCATCCAGGATGAGCTCGACGTCGCGGCGGTGCATCTGCCGTGGGTGGTCAACGCCTACATCCTCGCCTTTGGCGCGCTCCTGCTCCTGGGCGGCAGGATCGGCGACCTCTGGGGCCGCAAACGAACCCTGCAGGTCGGGATCGCGATCTTCATCGTCGCCTCCCTCGTCGGGGGGCTCGGCCAGAACAGCGCGATGCTGATCGTGGCTCGGGCGGTCCAGGGCGTGGGAGCCGCGATGGCGGCTCCGAATGCGCTCGCGCTGATCGCGACGACGTTCGAGACCCGCAAGATGCGGGACGCTGCACTGTCGCTCTACGGAGCGATGTCCGGCATCGGCATCATCATCGGGCTGGTGCTCGGCGGCGTCCTCACCGATCTGCTCGACTGGCGATGGGTGTTCTTCATCAACATCCCCATCGGCCTGCTCGTCCTGCTCGGCAGCCGCACGCTCGTCGCGGCTCCGCCGCACACCGGGCGTCTCGGCGCGCTGGGGGCGGTGCTCGGCACCGCCGGCATGGTCGCCCTCGTCTACTCGGTCACCCGATTCGGCGAGGACGGCTTCGCAGACCCGCTCGCCTACGTGCTCATCGCCGCGGCCGCGGTGCTGCTGATCGCGTTCGTCCTCACCCAGCGCGGCAGCGCCGCTCCGCTCGTCCCGCTCGGCCTGTTCACCGACCTCAACCGCTCCGGCGCGTATCTCACGATGCTGGGGCTCGCAATCGGACCGATGGGCACGTTCTACGTCATCACCCTCTACCTCCAGCAGGTCCGCGAGTACAGCCCGCTGGTCACGGGCCTGTCGTGGCTGCCGTTCGCCGTCGGCATCATCCTCGGCGCTGCCGTCGCCCCGAAACTGCTGCTGAAGACCGGCCCCCGCTACGTCGCTGCCCTCGGAGCGCTCCTCGGCGCGGCGGGTGCGTTCTGGTTCTCACGGATCACGGTCGAGACCGGGTACTGGACGGGAATGGCGCCGGCCATGCTGGTCATCGCGCTCGGCTTCGGAATCGGCGTCCTCGCCCTGACCCAGGCCGCGGTCTATCGCGTCGATCCCGATAAGGCCGGCATCGCGTCGGCGCTGCTGAACTCCGCG
>JAPSIU010000026.1 GCA_031178565.1 Leucobacter sp.
CGCGGTGCGGGCCGGCAGCTATCCCACCCGACCCCGCCCCTCAGTGCGTCCGGATCAGCCGACGTAGGTGTCGACGGCCAGCACCTTCACCGAGATCACGTTGCCGTTCGGTGCGGAGTAGCTGACCTCCTCGCCCACCTTGCGGCCGAGGATCGCGGCGCCGAGCGGGCTCTCCGCGCTGTAGACGTCGAGATCCGAGCCGTCGGCGAGCTCGCGGTTGCCGAGCAGGAAGCGCTCCTCGTCGCCGAAGATCTCGGCGGTGACCACCGTTCCGACCTCGACCACGCCGCTCGCCTGCGGCGCCTCGCCGACGACGGCGTGCTTCAGGAGCTCCTCGAGATCGCGGATCCGGGCCTCCATCTTGCCCTGCTCCTCCTTGGCGGCGTGGTAGCCGCCGTTCTCCTTCAGGTCGCCTTCCCCGCGCGCCGCCTCGATGCGCGCGGCGATGTCCTTGCGGCCCGCGCCTGTGAGCTGATCCAGCTCGCCCTTGAGCCGGTCGTAGGCCTCCTGAGTCAGCCAGGTCTGGGTGGGCTCGGCCATGGTCGATCCTCGTTTCCGTCCGGGGGCGGCGGGCGCCGCGATACTATACGCAACGCCCCGATTCGAGGTCGGGGCGCAACGTCCAGGATATCAGCACCCGGTGGGCGGGGGGTGGAGCGCGCGGAACTCGCCGCCTACTCGACGATCCAGCACTCTTTGGCGTGCGCGGCCGTCGCGGGATTGGTCGTGACGAGCCGCGTCGTCACCGTGTGCGTGCGCTGCTCCGAGATCGGGAGCTCGACGACCTTCCAGCCGACCGTGGCCTTGGAGGCGTTGAGCGCCTCGACGGCGCAGGCGACCGGTGTCTCCGGGGGCGCGCTCACCTCGAACCTCACGTCGAGGGAGCGCTCGTCGTGGGCCTGGAAGCCGATGTCCTGCACCGCGAGCCGGCTCGTGTCCTGCCACCCGCTGAACAGCAGGAACGCGACACCGGCGATGAGCAGCAGAGCGCCGGCGCCCCACGCGAAGCGGCGGTCGAGGCGGCGCCGACGACCGGTCCCGTAGCGCTCGTCGAGGTTCTGCGAGGTCGTCGCCCCGGGGCGCGCGGCCGGCGGAAGCGTCTCCGACACGGGAACCTCCGATGTGCGCTGGGTAAACTGGATGTCTGCTGCCAGAGTACCGGGATCCGCCCGGGAAGCATGTGAGAGGACGCGCATGACGCTCAGGTTGATCGCGGTGCACGCGCACCCCGACGACGAATCAAGCAAGGGCGCGGCGACCTACGCTCACTACCTCGACCAGGGCGTCGAGGTGCTGATCGTGAGCTGCACGGGAGGCGAGCGGGGCGACGTGCTCAACGAGCTCGTCGCACGCGACCCGAAGAGCCGCCGCGACCTCGCCGGTCTCCGCCGGGAGGAGATGGATCACGCGCGCAGCGTCATCGGCTTCCAGCACCGCTGGCTGGGCTACCAGGACTCGGGCCTGCCCGACGAGGGCGATCCCGTGCCCGCGGGATCCTTCGCGGACCTCCCGGCCGAGGTCTCGGCGGAGGTGCTCGTGCGGGTGGTGCGCGAGTTCAAGCCCCACGTGATGATCACGTACAACGAGCAGGGCGGTTATCCCCACCCCGATCACATCCGCTGTCACGAGGTCAGCCGCATCGCCTGGGAGCGCTCGGGCGATGCGCAGAGCTACCCCGAGGCGGGCGAGCCGTGGGCGATCAAGAAGCTGTACTACGAGGAGATCTTCAACGCGGAGCGCGTGGGGACGGTGTATCAGTGGCTGCTCGACAACGAGCCGGAGTCGCCCCTCATCGAGCAGTTCGCCGAGATGCAGGGGTGGATGACACGCCGGGCCTACCGAGGCACCGCGAAGATCGACGTCGGTCGCTTCTTCGACCGTCGTGACGAGGCGCTGCGCGCGCACGCGAGCCAGGTGCCGCCGGACAGCCCGTTCTTCTTCTGGCCGAACGAGTTGCAGCGCGAGGCCTGGCCGTTCGAGGATTACCGGCTCGCGGCCTCGCGGGTCGCGACGAGCGAGTTCGAAGCGGACCTGTTCCAGGGCATCGAGGAGGAGACGGCGTGAGTGTCGCGAGTGTACTGAGTGCTGTCGGACGGCTCGCGGAGGAGACCGAGTTCGACCCGAACCAGGTGACCCCGGGCTTCGAGGGATTCATCTTCACCGGGCTTCTCGCCGCGGGCATCATCGTGCTCGGCTTCCTGCTCGTCCGCCGTCTGCGGCGCAACAGCTACCGAGCGGAGGTGCGCGAGCAGATCGAACGGGAGCTGGCGGAGCGCGACGGCGGGGACGCGCCTGGCGAATCCGGTGACGCAGGGGATGCGGCCGGCCGGGATCCCGAGCCTCGGGGCTGAGCGCCTGTGAGCGGATGGCACGGGGACTCGGGGGACGACGAACCCGATTTCGACCTGATCGACGGCGCTGAGCGCTGGCCGGGAGAAGCCTGGGGGGCTCCGCCTCCCGACGGTTTCGGGGCCGGTCCGGCGTCGGGCGATCCGGCGGCAGTGGACGGCCCGAGCGCGGGTGCGGGTGCGGGTGCGTCCGAGCCGAGCACGGGAGCACACGTGGGATCCGACCCCCTCGACGTGCTCTCGGGTGTCTTCGGCTACGACTCCTTCCGGGGCGAGCAGGACGAGATCGTCCGCCATGTGATCTCCGGCGGCGACGCGGTCGTGCTCATGCCCACGGGCGGCGGCAAATCCGTCTGCTACCAGATCCCGTCCCTCGTGAGGGAGGGGACCGGGATCGTGCTCTCGCCGCTCGTGGCGCTCATGCACGACCAGGTCGCAGCGCTCCGCCTCGCGGGCGTGCGCGCCGCGGCGCTGAACTCCTCGATGAGCATCGAGGATCGCCGGGCTGTGGAGGACGCCTACCGCCGCGGTCTGCTCGACGTGCTGTACCTCGCACCCGAGCGCCTCGCCGCCCCCGGAACCGTCGAGTTCCTCTCGCAGGGGCGGATCGCGCTCTTCGCCATCGACGAGGCCCACTGCGTCTCGCAGTGGGGACACGACTTCCGCCCCGACTACCTGCGCCTCGGCGCGCTCGCGGAGCGCTGGCCCGACGTGCCGCGCATCGCGCTCACGGCGACGGCGACGTCCGAGACCCGCCGCGAGATCACGGAGCGGCTGCATCTCGAGCGGGCCAGGCACTTCGTGTCGAGCTTCGACCGCCCGAACATCCGCTATCGCATCGAGGCGAAGCAGAACGTGCGCGCGCAGCTGATCGACTTCATCCGCGGCGAACACACCGGCGAGGCCGGCATCGTCTACGCGCTCAGCCGCAAGCGCGTCGAGCAGACCGCGGCGGCCCTCCGCGACGCCGGAGTCGACGCCGTCGCGTACCACGCCGGTCTGCCGGCCTCGGAGCGTCTCGAGGCGCAGACCCGCTTCCTCCGCGAGGACGGCGTCGTGGTCGTGGCGACGATCGCCTTCGGCATGGGGATCGACAAGCCCGACGTGCGCTTCGTCGCCCACATCGACCTGCCGAAGTCGGTCGAGGGGTACTACCAGGAGACCGGTCGAGCGGGCCGCGACGGCCTCCCCTCGGAGGCCTGGCTCGCGTACGGGCTGCAGGACGTCGTGCAGCAGCGCCAGATGATCGAGTCGGGCGACGGCGACCAGGCGACGCGCGCCAACCAGACGCGGCACCTGAACGCGATGCTCGCCCTGTGCGAGGGCGTCGAGTGCCGCCGCGTCTTCCTGCTGCGGTACTTCGGCGAAACTCGCACGGAGCCCTGCGGCAACTGCGACGTCTGCCTGCACCCTCCGAAGCTGTGGGACGCGACGATCCCGAGCCAGATGCTCCTGTCGACCGTGATCCGCACGCAGAAGGAGCGGGGACGCACCTACGCCGCGGGCCAGCACATCGACGTGCTGCGCGGCACGGGGTCCGAGCGTGCGACGCAGATGCGGCTCGACGAGCTCTCGACCTGGGGCATCGGCAAGGAGTGGTCGGTCGCCCAGTGGCGGGGCATCGTGCGGCACCTGCTTGCCGTCGGGATCCTCGAGGCCCGCGGCGAGTGGGGCGTGCTCGCGCCGACCGAGGAGGCGAAGCCCGTGCTCCGCGGGGAGGCGTCGGTGCGGATGCGCGAGGAGGTGTTCGCCCGCGCGGCGCGCGGCGGGCGCGGGGAGCGCGGGGCCGGATCCGCCGGTGCGAAGCGCTCCGCCGCCGCGGCGGAACTCACGCCCGAGCAGGCCGACGTGTTCGAGCGCCTGCGCGCGTGGCGCGCGGACGAGGCCAAGCGCCAGGGGGTTCCGGGCTACGTCGTCTTCGGCGACGCCACGCTCGCCGCCCTCGCGGTGCATCGGCCGGGCAGCGATGACGAGATGCTCGCGATCTCGGGCATCGGTCAGGTCAAGCTCGAGCGCTACGGCGCAGCCGTGCTCGAGGCGCTCGCCGCGGGCTGAGCTCCGTCGACTATCGCCTGCTTCGCCCTGGCCTGGGCGGGTCTACTGCACGCGGAGGAGCTGCGGGCGCGGCCCCTCGAGCCGGGCGACGGACACCTTCACCTCGATGAGGTCCGCGGCGAGGGCGCGCACGTCGTCGCGGACCTCCTTGATCTCCTCACGGACCGCTGCGAAAAAGCGACGCTACCCCAGGCGCACTCGGCGCTGTCAAACCCGAAGCCGAGGATGTGGAGAACCCGGCCGTGGCAGCAGCCTGTGAGCGGAGACGCTGTCATCGTAGATAGAACGGGTCGATCGCGATGAGGAGAGCCGCCGTCCAGTGGCACAGGAACGCGAGCACGGTCAGCGCGTGGAAGATCTCGTGGAACCCGAAGACGCCGGGCACGGGGTTCGGGCGCTTGACCCCGTAGACCACGGATCCCAGCGTGTAGAGCAGGCCGCCGACGATCACGAGGATCATGGTCGCGGGATTCGCCCGGTAGATGTCGCCGAGGTACATCACCGCGGCCCAGCCGAGCAGCAGGTAGAGGGGCACGTAGAGCCAGCGCGGGGATCCGATCCAGAACACCCTGAAGCCGATCCCGAGCAGCGCGCCCGCCCACACCAGCACGAGCAGCAGGATCCCCTTGTCGAGGGGGAGCGCGAGGAGTGCGATGGGCGTGTAGGTTCCGGCGATCAACAAGAAGATGTTGGCGTGGTCGAGGCGGCGGAACATCTGCCTCGTGGCGGGTTTCCAGTCGAAGCGGTGGTAGAGCGCCGAGATGCCGAAGAGCAGCATGCTCGAGATCATGTAGACGACGGACGCCCACTTCGCGACGGGCCCGTGCGCGAGGCAGATGAGCACGATCCCCGCGACGGTCGCGACGGGGAACGTTCCCGCGTGGATCCAGCCGCGCCACAGGGGCTTGGCCTCGCCCGGCTCTCCGGTCGGGCCCTGCGGCTGGTCGCCCGGGTGATCGAGCGCATCGGCGAGCAGCGGGAGCGACAGCCGATCGGGCTCGGGCAGGGGACGCCCCGCGCGGTCGGGATCGGATGCGCCGTGCGGGGTCATACCTCCGAGTGTATGGTCGGCGCGGATCCGAGGGGGCATACGCGAAGGGATTCTCCAGCCTCGTGCGCCGTCGCGGGGCGGGGTCGATCCTGATCCGTCGCCCGGTCCCGGGCGATACACTCTGAGAGTGAATGCCCAGCCTCAGACGCCGCGAACCGGTCTCCTGTACCGGCTCTACCAGCGGCGCCTGCGCCGGGAGATCGACCCCGTGCGGGTGCCGCACCACATCGCGGTGATCGTGGACGGGAACCGGCGCTGGGCGAAGCAGCGCCTGCAGGAGCGAGCGGCGTTCGGTCATCGGGCCGGAGCCCGCAAGATCCCGGAGTTCCTCGGCTGGTGCGAGGAGGCCGGCGTCGGCGTCGTCACGCTCTATCTGCTCTCGGCCGACAACCTGCAGTCCCGCGACCGCGTCGAGCTCGAGGACCTGTTCGGGATCATCGGAGAGCTGGCGACCCTGCTCTCCGAGAACCCGCGCTGGCGGGTCAAGCACGTGGGCGCCTGCGAGGGGCTCTCCCCCGAACTCGCGACCGCGCTCGGAGAGGCCGAGGCCCGCACGATCGATCGCGACGGGCTGCACATCAATCTGGCGGTCGGATACGGCGGACGCAGCGAGATCACGGCAGCGGTGCGAAGCGTCATCGCCGAGCACCAGGCGGCCGGGGGATCGATCGACACGCTCGCCGAGCGGCTCACACCCGAGACCATCGGAGAGCACCTGTGGACGCGTGGGCAGGCGGACCCCGATCTCGTGATCCGCACCTCCGGAGAGCAGCGGCTCTCCGACTTCATGATCTGGCAGTCGGCGCACTCCGAGTTCTACTTCGTCGAGGCGCTGTATCCGGATCTGCGCGAGGTCGACTTCCTGCGAGCGCTGCGCGACTATTCTTCACGGCAGCGGCGGCTCGGGGGGTAGGGCACGATGACACGACGGGAAACGGCGCTTCCGGATCTGAGCGGGCAGCGGGTGCTGGTGACGGGCGCCTCCGGAGGCATCGGGAGCGGGATCGCGCGGCGCTTCGCCGCGGCGGGCGCGCGCCTGGCGCTGCACTACCGCGGTACGACGGCGTCCTCGGCCGAGGCCGTTGCCGCACTCGTCGAGGAGCTGCGGGAGGGAGGCGGCCACGCGGTCGCCGTGCGTGCGGATCTCCGGGACCCCGGTGCGGCCGAAACGCTGATCGACGACACCGTGCGTGCGCTCGGCGGTATCGACGGGCTCGTCAACAACGCGGGGATCCAGCCGCTCAGCCCTCTCGCCGATACCTCGCGCGCGGAGTGGGACGAGGTGCTCAGCGTGAATCTCGGCGCGGTGTTCGAGCTCGCGCGCGCGGCGGCGGCGGCGATGGGCGAGGCTCCCGTGCGCGATCGCTGGATCACCCACATCGCCTCGATCGAGGCGAGCCGCCCCGCGCCGGCGCACGCCCACTACGCGGTCGCCAAGGCCGGCGTCGTGATGCACGCTCGGGCCGCGGCGCTCGAACTGGGACGGGCCGGGATCCGCGTCAACGCGGTGTCACCCGGGCTGGTGGAGCGGCCGGGGCTCGCCGAGGCGTGGCCCGAGGGCGTGGCGAGCTGGGAGGCGCGCGCCCCGCTCGGTCGCCTCGCGACGGCGGAGGACATCGGCAACGCCTGCGTGCTGCTCGCCTCGCCGGCGGCGTCGTTCATCACCGGCCAGGACCTCGCGGTCGACGGGGGCATGCTGGCCACTCCGGGCTGGTAGAGGAAGGGAAGCAGACATGACCGAGACGATCCTCAGAGCCGACGCGATGCTGACGCCCGGCGGCGCGGTCGTCGATGCGGAGCTCGCCTTCGACGGCGACGGGCGCATCACGTACGCGGGACGTGCGCGGAACGGGGTCGCCCCTACCCACGACCTCGCCGGACACGTGCTCATGCCGGGCCTCGTGAACGGGCACACCCACTCGGCGATGACGCTGCTGCGCGGCGTCTCCGACGATGAGGGCTTCATGCCCTGGCTCGCGGCCGTGCAGGCGCTCGAGCAGCACCTCACGCACGAGGACGTGGCCGTCGGACTGCAGCTCGCGATGGTGGAGATGATCGAGACCGGCACGACCTCGTTCGCCGACATGTACCACTGGGACGAGGAGCTCATCGAGCTCGTGCGCGCCGCGGGGATGCGGGTCAACGCCGCGCTCGCGTCCTTCGCGCCCGAGGCCGTCGGGTTCCCCGGGGTCTCACCCTGGAACGGGGCCGACGCCACCGCGCAGACGGAGGCGCTCGCCGAACGGTTCGCGGCAGATCCGCAGATCCGGATCTCCTACGGCCCTCACGCTCCCTACACCTGTCCGCCCGAGTTCCTGCGCGACATCGCGGCGCGCGCGAAAGAGCGCGGGATCCCGATCCACACCCACGTCTCGGAGTCCGCAGCCGAGGTCGCGCAGATCGAGGAGCGCTACGGGGCCACCCCGGCCGAGCACCTCGACTCGCTCGGCCTGTTCGAGGCCGAGGTGCTCGCCGCGCACTGTGTGCACCTCACCGACGGCGAGATCGAGCTGCTCGCGCGCACCGGTACGGCGGTGAGCCACAACCCGGTCTCGAACCTCAAACTGGGCAACGGGATCGCGCGGCTGCCGGAGTGGCAGGCGGCGGGGCTGCGCGTCTCGCTCGGCACGGACTCGGTCGCGAGCAACAACACGCTCGACCTCTTCGAGGAGATCAAGACCGGGACCATCCTGCACCGGGGCGCGCGGCAGGACGCGGCCGTCGTGCGTGCCGCCGACGTGCTCGACATCGCCACGCGGCGCGGAGCCGAGGCGGTCGGGTTTCCCGAGGCGGGCGCGCTCGAAGCGGGGTTCCTCGCAGACGTCATCGCGCTCGACATCACGGGATCCTCTGCGACGCCGTTCGGTCTCGCCGCCGATCCCGCGACTGATCCCGATGCTGATTCCGCCGCGCTCGTCTCGCACCTCGGCTTCGCCGCGACGGGCGCCGACGTGCGCCACGTCTTCATCGGAGGCCGGCACGTCTACGCCGACGGCGAGCACCTCACCCTCGACGCCGCCTCGATCCGCGTCCGGGCCGCCGCGGCGCGGGCGCGTCTCAGCGCCGCGGCCTCCTCCTCTTGAGTACCCTGACTGCAGAAGATAGGTGATCTGCAGAACACGTGGCCGATCCGTCGCCTCGCATATCTCGCGCGGATCCCATGTCTTCTGCAGCGCCCCCGACCGAAAGGCCCCGACATGGCACCCGTCCGACTCCCCGCCGACGCCGAGCTCCCGCTGCTCCGCACCCGCGTCTCCGATCTCGCGGACCGCGCCCTCGTGGTCGGCGACCCGGCCAGAGCGGCCCGCGTCGCCGAACGCCTCGACGGCGCGACGCGGCTCGCGGCGAACCGCGAGTACCACGTCTACGGAGGGACCTATCGCGGGGTGCCGGTGACCGTCGCCTCGCACGGCGTGGGCGCCGCGGGTGCGGCCGTGTGCTTCGAGGAGCTCGCGCGTGGAGGCGTCGCCCGCATCATCCGCTCGGGCACGGCCGGCGGCATGCAGCCGGAGGTCGTCGACGGTGCGATCGTGGTGGCGACCGGCGCCGTGCGCGCCGACGGCGTGAGCCATCAGCTGGTGCCGACGGAGTTCCCGGCGATCGCGACGCCCGAGCTGACCGTCGCCCTGAAGCAGGCCGCCGCTGCGACCGGACTCGACGTGCACAGCGGCGTCGTGCTGACGGGGGACATGTTCTACCCGAGCGAGGTGATCACGGGCGTCGATCTGCGCATGTGGCAGCGAGCGGGGGTCGTCGCAGTCGAGATGGAGGCCGCCGCGCTCTTCGTGATCGCGTCGCTGCACGGGATCGAGTCGGCCGGAGTGTTCGCGATCGACGGGAACCCGCTCGCCGCGAAGGACGAGGCGATGGACGGCTACGATCCGTATCGAGAGGTCGTCACGCGCGCCGTGGACGGGTCGCTCGCGGCGGCACTCGACGTGCTCGTCGCGTAGAGGGCGTCGGATCCGCCACGGCGCGCTGATCCACGTGACGAGTGCGGGCGCTCACGCGAGGCCCGAGCGGTCACACGCGTCATCCCGACGGGGAACGCTACGCGATCCGGGAGCGGTCGAAGGCGTCGAGGCTGATGCCCTGATCAAGCACCACCTTCGCCCACTCCTTCGCGGAGTGGAGGCTGTGGTCGCGGTAGTTGCCGCAGCTCACGGCCTCGGTGCCGGGCACATCATCCCAGGTCACGCGCTCCGCGAGATCCTCGAGGGATGACTTGATCGCCGCGGCGACCTCCTCGGGCGACGGCTCGCCCCACGCGATCAGGTGGAACCCCGTGCGGCAGCCGAACGGGGAGATGTCGATCAGCCCCTCGAAGCGGGTGCGCAGCAGTGCGGCGAGGGTGTGCTCGATCGTGTGGAGGCCGGCGGTCGGGATCTCACCCTCGTTCGGCTGCACGAGGCGGATGTCGTAGTTCGAGATGGTGTCGCCCTTCGGCCCGTGCTCCACGCCGATGCGGCGCACGTAGGGCGCCCGCACCTTCGTGTGATCCAGTGAGAAGCTCTCCACCTCGGCCAGTTCGACATCGCTCATGCGGCCAGTGTACCGAGTGGCGCGCGCCCGGAGGATCCCCGAGGGGACCCTACGCCGCGCGGGCGAGCTCGCGGCGTGTGAACGCGATGCGCGCACGGGATCCGGCCGAGGTCTTGTCGACCCGGACATCCCAGCCCGCGCGATCCAGGCGCCTGAGATCGTTCTTCGCCTCGCTCAGGCGGTCGGTCTCGACCAGGTAGAGCGTGCGCCCGGAGGCGCGGTAGACCGATCGATGCTGGGCCCATGAGGGCACTCGCATCTCGGTCTCGCCGCCGAGCGAGTGGTAGGGGGTGCGCAGCGGGCGCGCCGCCGCGTCGTGATGAGCGGAATTCTGATGAGTCATTCTTGGTCCTTTCGTTCGCACCGTCGTGGTGCGTGCAATGCGGCGTGCTCCCCGGGGCGGAGTTGTGCGTCCGGGGGCATTCAGCCGGTTGCCCGTCGTTCGGGCTGGGTGACGACCGTGCTCGGCGCTGTGCCAGAGCGTGCACGCAGTCGTCGGGTCGCGTACCGATCCGGCGTGTGCGGTGCTCGGTCGCGCTGAGTCTCGCGGCGATCCCCGCGGAGTGGAAGTGTGATCCCGTCCAGCAGCGGACGGTGGTCACGCGGGTTGATCGCGAACTCAGCCTCTCAGTCTACGTCATAACTCTCACGAACGCTAGTGTTGATGAGAGATCAATATCGACGCGTGGCGCGAGGAGCATGAAATGACGGATCAGAAGACCCTGCTGGTGTTCGCGCACCGGGACGAGGCGTCCGCCTTCGAGGGCGTGCCGCACCTCGTGACGGGCGTCGGGAAGGTGAACGCCGCCGTGTCGCTCGCGGAGGCGCTCGTCCCGGGCGGGGTCGAGCGGGTCGTCGTCCTGGGCACGGCCGGCGTCGTGGGCGACGCATCGGATCGTCCGGAGCTCGACTCCGTGTATCAGATCACCGGGGTGGTGCAGCACGACTTCTCTCTGCCGTCGCCCGAGCTGCGGCCCCGGGGTGACGTGATCCTTCCGGGGCATACGGCTGTGATCGCGACCGGCGACGTCTTCGTGAAGAACGACCTGCAGCGCGCGCACATCGCGGGTCTCGGTGCGGCGCTCGTCGACATGGAGGCGTACGCCTACGCCGCCGTCTGCGAGCGTTTCGGGGTCGAACTGCAGATGTTCAAGATCCCGTCGGACTTCGCGGATAGCTCGACGACCGACGAGGAGTGGGACACGATCGTCTTCCGCAAGAGCGAGCAGTTGCGCGAGTTCTGGGCGGATCGGCTCGCGTCGACCGTCGGTGGTGCGCAGTAGCGTGGGGGAGTGACCGCGAACCCGTCTGCCTCGGAGTCCCCTCGCTGGTGCGTCGTCGGGCGCGCGGCGGAGGGCCGTGTTGCGGTCGTGGAGATGCGCGCCGGCGGCGAGCGCGGCGAGACGATGGTCCTCGACGCGGATGAACTGCCCGCGTTCATCGCCGAGCGCGAGTCCTCAGTGCGCGAGTTCCCAGTGCGCGAGGGCGCAGAACGCCGGGCTGCCGGGCGCGATCCGTCCGAGCCGCCCCGCTGGGTGTGGAGCGACACCCCGTTCTGGTACCCGCGACTGCTCTCGGCGGGGGTCCGCGTCGGCCGCTGCCACGACCTGCGGCTCTGCCACACGATCCTGAAGCGCTCCGAGTTCGTCCGGGAGCGGGAGGCCCTCATCGGCGCCGAGCGGTGGGACGCAGGATCCGGCGCCGCGGAGCCGGTCCCCGACGAGTCCGCGCTCTTCGAAATCGAGACGCCGGCCGGGGCGGAGGACGAGGTGCCGCACGACCTCGAGTCCGCGCTCGAGGAGTTCGAGAGGCAGCGGGCGGCACTCGCCTCGAGCCGAGATCCCGGGCGGATCGGGCTGCTCCTCGCGGCGGAGTCGGCGGGGGCGCTCATGGCGATCGAGATGGCGTCGGCGGGGGTTCCCTGGGACGTCGACGAACACGATCGGCTGCTGAGCGAGGTGCTCGGACCGCGGCCCGCCGACGGGGCCAAGCCGGCGAAGCTGCTCGAGCTCGCGGAGGAGGTGCGCGAGGCGCTCGGGGATCCCGGGGCGAGCCTCGACTCCCCGCCGAAACTGCTCGGTTCGCTGCGACGGGCCGGGATCGACGTCGGATCGACCTCCCGCTGGGAGCTCGCCGAGCACGAGCATCCGGCGGTCGCGCCGCTGCTCCGCTACAAGAAGCTGTCGCGGCTCCTCACCGCGAACGGGTGGTCCTGGATCGACGAGTGGGTGGTGGACGGCAGATACCGCCCCGTGTACGTTCCGGGCGGTGTGGTCACCGGCAGGTGGGCGTCGAGCGGCGGGGGAGCACTCCAGCTGCCGCGCGGCCTTCGCCCCGCGCTGCGGGCCGATCCCGGGTGGACGCTGATCTCAGCCGATGTCGCGCAGCTCGAACCCCGGGTGCTCGCCGCGATGGCCGGCGATCAGGCGATGGCCGCCGCGGGCACCGGCAAGGATCTCTATTCCGGGATCGTCGAGAGCGGTATCGTCGCGACGCGCCAGGAGGCGAAGATCGCCGTGCTCGGCGCCATGTACGGCTCGACGACGGGTGACAGCGGACGCCTCGTGCCCCGGCTCCGCAAGAGTTTCCCCGTTGCGATGCGCCTCGTGGATCGGGCGGCCGAGTCGGGAGAGCAGGGCGGTGTCGTCTCCACCTGGCTCGGCAGGTCCTCGCCCGAGCCCGATCAGGCCTGGAAGGAGCTGCAGGCCCGCGCCAGCCTGCCGGGAGCGACGTCCCGAGACGAGGAACGCGCCCGCCGCACCGCGCGGGAGTTCGGTCGCTTCACCCGCAACTTCATCGTGCAGGGGACGGCGGCCGAGTGGGCGCTCGCCTGGTTGGCGGACCTTCGATTGCGGCTGGCCGCCATGGAGCCGCCGGCGGACACCGCGCCCGCGCGAGCGTCAGGTCCGGTGTTCGAGCGCCGCCCGCACCTCGTCTTCTTCCTGCACGACGAGGTCATCGTCCACGCGCCGCAGCGGCAGGCCGAGGCCGCAGCGGCGGCGATCCGGGAGTCGGCGGATGCGGCGGGGCGGCTGCTCTTCGGAGACGCGCCGGTGGACTTCCCGCTCGACGTGCGCATCGCCGAGCGGGCGTCGAAGGAGTGAGTCGCAGCGTCGCACAGGGCGCTCCTCGCACCGGTGCCGCTCATCGGCCGCGCGCCGAACGACGGTGCTGCGCGTACCCCCACGTCGCGAGCGCCAGCAGCGGGCCCCACAGCCAGAACGGGAGCACCAGGATGAGCGTGAGCTGTCGAACGGCGAAGACGCTGTCGGGCCCGAAGAGCATCAGCAGCGCTTCCACCCCTCCCGCGGTGAACAGCACCGAGACGATCGACGCCGGTACGACGGCGAGGGCGACGGGCACCGGCCGCCCGCCGATGCGCGGGAGCCAGCGCGGAAACCGCGAGCCCCACGGCAGGACGAGGCCGAGCGTGAGGACGCCGCCCACGAGCATGGCCGCGCCCAGCATGAGCCCCGTCGCCAGAACGACGGGTCCGTGGCGGTCGATCGCGCCGCCGCCGAACAGGGGCCACGGCGTGAGCCAGCTGATCCTTGCGAGTACATAAGGGAGCGAGCAGCTCGCCGCGAGAACGGCCAGCGCGACTCGGTGGCGAAGCACGAAGACGCCGAATCGGCTCGGTTCGCGGGTCAGGATCAACGCGCCGCACAGGATCCAGACAGCCGAGAACAGCAGGTTCAGCAGCGCGGAGGACCACCGAACGGGGTCTTCGGCGAGCGCACCCGCCGCTCCCGTGTAGAACCGGGTGAACGGGATCGGACCGAGGACGGCGAACGCCGCGAGCGCGAGCAGTGCCGCCACGGCGATGCCGCCCGTCAACGGCCGACGCGCGGCGAGCACCGCGATCACGACGAGGATCACGGGCAGCGCCAGCGCGAGGGTGTACCCGGCGAGGGCGATGCCGTTGAAGCCGACGAAGCCGACCGCCGCGACGCCGCCGCAGACGAGCGCGACCGCAGCGAAGGGAATTCCCGAGTGCACGCGGCCGGACAGCGCGGCGAGCCCGAGCGCTGCCGTCGCGCCGGCGAGCGCCGCCTGCACGGCCGCGGTGGTCGGCGGCCCGGAGCCCGCGCTGCCGATGAGGTGCTGCAGCGGTGTGGAGGACTCGGCGTAGGGACCGAGCTGCGGCGCGACCAGCCAGACGAGCGCCGTGGCGAGTGCGATGACGGAGAGGACGGTGCCGCTCAGGATCAGCGCGCGCAGCCGGAACGGTGCGGGTGCAGTGAGCGGTGGGGAGAGTCGTTGTGATGCCATGGCCCCACTGTCTCGCGAGACGCCTTCGCCGCGCATCGCCCGGCGGGGCGGGATCGGGTCACCCGGCCGGGTGATCCTCCGATCCGCGGACGCCCCGAAGGCCGCCGTCGCCGGGCTGCACCAACCCGTTCTCGTACGCCCAGATCACGACCTGGATCCGGTCCCGAAGCCCGAGCCGGGCGAGCACGGCCCGCACGTGCGTCTTCACGGTGTTCTCCGTGAGGAACAGCCGGGCGCCGATCTCCGCGTTCGATTCGCCGCGAGCGAGGAGCGCGAAGACGTCTCGCTCGCGCGGACTGAGCGCAGCGAGCGGATCTCCCGACGGCAGGACCTGGCGTCGAACGCGCCGCAGCAGCGACGCGGCGGCCCGGGGAGCGACTGCGGCGTCGCCCGCCGCGACCCGACAGACGGCGTCGGCCAGCTCCGCGGGTCTCGTGTCCTTCGTCAGGAAGCCGCTGGCACCGGCGCGAATCGCTGAGAACACGTACTCGTCCAGATCGAACGTCGTCAGGATGAGGACTCGCGTCTCCGGGCTGACGCGCAGCACCTCGGCGGTCGCGGAGATCCCGTCGGTGCCGGGCATCCGCACGTCCATCAGCACCACGTCCACTCGGTGCGCCCGCACGTGCTCGACGGCGGCCGCGCCGTCGGGGACGCCGCCGGAGATCCGGATGCGCGGATCCGCGCCGAGCACGGTCGCCAGCGCGTCGCGGAGCAGCTCCTGATCGTCGGCGAGCAGCACCGACACCGGGGCGGGGGCGCTCACGGCGCCTCCTCCACGGGCAGCACCGCGCGGATGCGCCAGCCTCCGTCGCCGCGTCTGCCTCCGTCGTTGCGTCTGCCGGCGCGCCGGACCTCCAGGGTCCCCCCTGCGCGTTCGACCCGCTCGGCAATGCCGATCAGTCCGGTGCCGCCCTCGACGGCTCCCGCCGTTCCCGCGGGTCCGGCGGCTCCCGGCGCCCCCGCGGCTCCCGTACTGCGTGCCCCGCCCTGTCCGCCGTCGTCGGTCACGGTCACCTCCACCTCGGTTTCGCGCCACTCGATCTCCACGTCGATGGAGAGCGGCGCGATCACGTGACGGATGGCGTTCGTGAGCGCCTCCTGCGCCGCGCGGTAGGCGGCCAGGTCGGCGTCCGGGGCCAGCGGTCGCGGGCGGCCCCGGACCTCGAACCCGATCGTGTGCTCCGCGCTCCGCGCGCGATCGACGAGAGAGGAGATGCCGTCGATCCCCGGCGCCGGTTCCAGCGGCTCCGGCTCGGGGCTGTCGAGCACTCTGAGCATGCTGCGCAACCCCTGCATCGCGGAGCGACCCGTTTCGGCGACCCGTTCGAGGGCGCCGTCGGCACTCGGATCCCGCGCTGTCACCCGGGCTGCCTCCGCCTGCGCGATCATCACCGCGAGCGAGTGCGACACGACATCGTGCAGGTCGCGGCCGATCCGGCCCCGTTCCTCGGCGACCGCACGCCGGACGCGCTCCTCCGCCCGCTGCGACTCGGCGAGGCGGCGCTGCCTGGAGAGGGCGCCGAGCGCCCAAGCCGCGATGATGCCGGCCGCGAGCGCGCCGGCCTCGACGAGGAGCATCAGGGGGTCGGCGTCGTCGCTGCGCAGCGCGTCGACGGCCGTGATGATCGCGGCCCCGGCCAGCCCGACGGCGAGTGCGCCGAACGAACGCGCTCCGCCGTCGGAGGCCATCTTCCAGACGAGCAGCAGGTAGGCGGCGCACGAGGGCATCACCGCCGCGCTCGTGACGCTCGAGTCGCCCGAACCGCTCGGGATGGTGGTGAGAGCGAGCGCGAGCATCAGCGCGGATCCCGCGATGAAGGCGGCCACGGGCGCCCGGCGGCAGAGGAATCCGGTGGTGTGCAGCAGGACCGAGAGCGCGGCGATCCACGCGATCAGACCCGGGTCGAGCGGCGGCCCCGGGGCCTGCAGCAGGGTCACCACCGTGAGCGGCAGGGCGAGCGCGGTGATGATCGTCGCGGAGATCAGCGAGCCGCTGCCGTCGACCCGCGTCTCGCGCCCCGCGGATCGGCCGATGAAGTCCATCCCTCCAGTATCCCGCCGCGCTCTCGAGCCCGCATCACCCGATCGAGTGATCGGGATTCGCGCGGGTGTCGGGAGTGCTTGGTAGACGGATCTGACGGCGAGGGCCGACGCTGCTGCTCGGCCGAGTCACGTACGGAGACTTCGCGGCGACCTGGCCCCGCGTCGCCGCCGACGAATCGGAGGCGCCCGCGAACCGTGCCTACGCTCAGCGGGTCGACACCATGCCGAAAATCCTCGTGTCGCGGAGCGGCGAGGCGCCCGAGTGGCGGAACAGCCGGCGTCTCGAATGTCTCGAACGTCTCGACGCCGATGCCGTGACCGACGTCAAACGCGACGGGGACGGATATCTCGTCGTCTACGGAAGCCTGAGCGTCGTCGCCCGACTGCAGGAGCTGAACATGATCGACGAGTACCACCTGCTCGTCCATCCGACCGCCATCGGCGAGGGGAAGGCGCTGTTCGCACCTGCGCAGTCTCCCGTCCGGCTCCGACTGCACTCGGCCGAACCCTTCTCCTCGGGAGTGGTGCTCATGCGCTACCGGGCAACCGCGGAGTCGCCGGCCCGCGACGAGCCGACTCGTGGCGCCTGAGGGCGACCGCCGTCGCTGAGGTCATCGCCGTCGCTGAGGTCATCGTCGCTGCTGTCCCGGCGCTCTCGGATCTCGGCTCCCGGATCCCGACCGAGCCGATTGTTCGTGCCCGAGGGTTTCGGCGGTGACTGGTTCCCTCGGGCAGGAACAAATCCCTCGGGCACGAGCGCTTGTGGGCAAGACTCGGAAGCGGGGAGCAGGCGGCGGGCGCGGGAGCGGACGGCGGGCTCGTGAGCGTGGGAGCGCGGTTCCCGAGGAACGACGAAGGCCCCGGATCCGTTGATTTCTCAAGGATCTCGGGGCCTTCGCTCTGGCGGTGACGGTGGGATTTGAACCCACGGTAGGGGGTTACCCTACACGACTTTTCGAGAG
>JAPSIU010000256.1 GCA_031178565.1 Leucobacter sp.
GCGCCGTCCGGATGATGCGGTCCAGGTGGCGATCGAGCCCCCGCGCCTCCGCCCGCCCGTCGCTCACGCGAACCCGGAACGAGTCGGCCGCGAGCAGATCGGATTCCGCCCTCGCGCTCACGGACGCTCCTCCTTCGACGAGGCACCGAGCACGGAGAGCCCCTCGGGCAGTGGAGCGCGTCCCGTGAGCGCGAGGAGGAGCTCCGCCCCGAGCCCGCGGCGCACCGCCAGGCGGCTCGTGAGCGCGGCGACGCTGAGCAGCGACGCGAGCGGAGGCTCGGAGCGCTGCTCCGTCGCCGCGCGGATGTCGAGGCCGTGCACGACGAGCTCGAAGATGCGGGTCGAGATGTAGTCCTCGAAGCGCATCGCGCCTGCGATGGTGCCGACGACCGGATCGCCCGTCGCGCGCACGATCGCGAGCGTCTCGGTCGCGAGGCGGCGGAAGGCGCCCGCCGGATCAGCCCCCAGTGCGGCGCCCGCCTCGACGCCGCGGAGCATCACCGCCCGCGGATCGGCGGTCTGCAGCTCGGAGACGCGCAGGAAGTAGTCCTCGGCGTCGCGGAGCTCGACCGTCGCAGGGGTCGGCCTCGCGAGCGTCTCGTGGACGGTGACGAGCGCTCTGCTCGTGTGTCCGACCAGCGCGCGCAGATCCCACTCGCCGAGGCCCGCGCCCGCCCAGGACGACGCCGGGATCCCGTCGACGAGTCCGGCGACCCAAGCCGATGCCTCGGCGAGTACCGACGCGGGATCGGCGCCGCCCGCGGGTGTTCCGTCGGTGTGCTGCGTCATGCCGCGAGCGTAACATCCGCCGCCCGCACCGCTACGCTATGAGCGTGATGGAGAGGGAGGAGCCGACGTCGCGAACGCTGCCGTTCCTGATCGACGCGGCTGCCGCGGCCCGGGTGCTCGCGGCGAGCGGCTCGCCCTGGTGCTGGCTCGACGGCGAGGCGGCCGTGCTCGATGGCGAGGAGGACGCTCGCAGCTACCTCGGTGCGGCCTCGGAGATCAGAGTGGCCGAGCGGGGGCGGGAGCGGGAGTTCCTGGACGGGCTTCGCCGGACGGCGGATGCACGGACCGGCTTCTCCGGCTCGGGTGTCTCAGGCTCGCGTGTCTCCGGCTCGGGTTTCTCCGGCGGCTGGGTGGTCGCGCTCGGGTACGAGTTCGGCGTCGGCCTGATGGGCCTCGATCCCGCACCCGATGAGGCCGCGCCCGCATTCGCGCTCCGGCTCGGGATCGTGCTCGTCGTGGACCACAGGACCGGCTCCGCCGAGCTGCGCGGCGGGAGCGCGGAGGAGCTCGACGCGTGGTGGGCCGAGCACGGACGGGCGCTGGAGACGGCGACGCGCGCCCGTCCTCCCGCAGCCGGTGCGGAGTCCTCGCCGCTCTGGCGTCGCACGGACGACGAGTACGCGAAGCAGGTCGAGCACTGCAAACGGGCGATCCGCGAGGGCGAGGCCTATGTGCTGTGCCTCACCGACACCGCGACGCTGCCCGGATCCTTCGAACCGCTCGAGCTCTATACCGCCCTCCGAAGCGGGGGAGGTGCCCTGCGCGGCGGAGTGATCGTCGCGGGCGAGCGCGCGCTCGTGAGCGCGAGCCCCGAGCGGTTCCTCAGCGTGCGGCGCGGAGCAGGCGGGGTACGGACCGTCGAAACTCACCCGATCAAGGGGACCCGCCCCCGCGGAGCGACGCCCGAGGAGGACGCCGCGTTGGCCGCCGAGCTGGCCGCCGACCCCAAGGAGCGCGCCGAGAACCTCATGATCGTGGATCTGATGCGGAACGACCTGAGCCGCGTGTGCGAGCCCGACACGGTCGGAGTGGACGGGTTCCTGCGGGTCGAAACGCATCGGCACGTGCACCAGCTCGTGAGCACCGTCAGCGGCGAACTGCGTCCGGGGACCGACGTGTTCGACGCCGTCGAGGCGTGCTTCCCCGGCGGATCCATGACCGGTGCCCCGAAGCGCAGGGCCGTCGAGATCCTCGCCTCGCTCGAGGGAGGTCCGCGGGGGCTCTACTCGGGCTGCTTCGGTTGGATCGACCGCGAAGGCGACGCCGAACTCGCCATGACGATCCGCTGCGTGGAGCTGCGCGGAGCGGAGGCGCGAGCGTCGCGAATCCGGGGCGCGAACCGTGGCCGGCGCTCGCTCGCGCTCGTCGGCGCGGGCGGCGGAATCACGGTCGACTCCGATCCCGCGAGCGAGGTCGCGGAGAAGCACCTGAAGGCGGCCCCGTCGCTCGCGGGTCTCGGCGCGGTATCACGCTATTCTTGACGGGTGTGCGTGCCCGCGAGACGGGCCGATCCCGAACAAGATCGAGGTGTGTGTGACCGAGCAGCAGAGGCGTGAAGCCGAGGGCTACGACTTCCGAGCGATCCAGGATCGCTGGCTTCCCGTCTGGGAGGAGCTGAAGCCGTTCGAGGTCGGCGCGGTCGGGGACGGCGATACCGGCAGGCCCCGGAAGTACGTGCTCGACATGTTCCCCTATCCCTCGGGCGATCTGCACATGGGGCACGCCGAGGCGTTCTGCTTCGGCGACGTCCTCGCCCGGTACTGGCGGGGCCGCGGATACGACGTGCTGCATCCGATCGGCTGGGACTCCTTCGGGCTGCCGGCCGAGAACGCGGCGATCAAGCGCGGGGTGGATCCGCGCGAGTGGACCTACGCGAACATCGAGCAGCAGAAGGCCTCGTTCCGCGTCTACGCCCCGTCGTTCGACTGGAGCCGGGTGCTGCACACGAGCGACCCCGAGTACTACCGGTGGAACCAGTGGATCTTCCTGAAGATGTATGAGAAGGGGCTCGCCTACCGCAAGGCGAGCTGGGTGAACTGGGACCCTGTGGATCAGACCGTCCTCGCCAACGAGCAGGTGCTGTCGGACGGCACCTCCGAGCGTTCGGGCGCCGTCGTCGTCAAGAAGAAGCTGACGCAGTGGTACTTCCGCATCACGGATTACGCGGACCGGCTGCTCGACGACCTCGATCAGCTCGAAGGCAGGTGGCCGAGCAAGGTGCTGAACATGCAGCGCAACTGGATCGGCCGCTCTCGCGGAGCCGAGGTCGAGTTCGAGATCGAGGGCCGCTCTGCGAAGGTCCCGGTGTTCACGACCCGGCCGGACACCCTGTACGGTGCGACGTTCATGGTCGTCGCCCCCGACTCGGATCTCGCCGCGGAACTCGCTTCGGGGGCATCGCCAGAGGTCCGTATGCGATTCCAGGCATATCTCGAGGAGACCCAGAAGCAGAGCGAGATCGAGCGGCAGAACGCCGATCGCGAGAAGACCGGCGTGTTCCTCGACCACTTCGCGGTCAATCCCGTGAACGGCGAGCGCGTGCCCGTCTGGGCGTCGGACTACGTGCTGGCCGACTACGGGCACGGCGCGATCATGGCCGTGCCCGCGCACGATCAGCGCGACCTCGACTTCGCGCGCACCTTCGATCTCCCCGTGCGGGTCGTCGTCGACGTCCGCGGAGAGGACGGCGAGCCCCTGTCGGATCCCGCCGAGAGCGGCGTCGCCACCGCCGGCAACGGCACCCTCGTCAACTCGGGCGAGCTCGACGGGCTCGAGAAGACCGAGGCGATCGCTCGCGCCATCGAGATCCTCGAGGCGCGCGGGACCGGTCGGGCTGCGACGACCTACCGTCTGCGGGACTGGCTGATCTCCCGCCAGCGCTACTGGGGCACGCCGATCCCGATCCTGCACGCCGCCGACGGCTCGATGCGCCCCGTGCCCGAGTCCTCACTGCCCGTGGAGCTGCCGTCGTCCGAGGGACTCGATCTCAAGCCGAAGGGCACCTCGCCGCTCGGCGGGGCCGCGGAGTGGGCAACGGTGACGGATCCGGAGACCGGGGAGACGCTGACCCGCGACCCCGACACGATGGACACCTTCGTGGACAGCTCGTGGTACTACTTCCGCTACCTCTCCGCGAACGACGACTCACAGGCCTTCGACCCGGCGGAGGCGAAGAAGTGGGCGCCGGTGGATCAGTACGTCGGGGGCGTCGAGCACGCGATCCTGCACCTGCTCTACTCCCGCTTCATCACGAAGGTCATGCACGACCTCGGCTACATCGACTTCGAGGAGCCCTTCCTCGACATGCTCAACCAGGGCATGGTGCTGCTCGACGGCGCGAAGATGTCGAAGTCCCGGGGCAACCTCGTCGAGTTCGCCTCGGAGCTCCGGGATCACGGCGCGGATGCGCTGCGCGTCACCCTCGCGTTCGCGGGTCCCCCCGAGGACGACATCGACTGGGCCGACGTGTCGGTCCAGGGGTCGGCCAAGTTCCTGGCGCGCGCCTGGCGGGTGGCGGACGATGTGGCGGCCTCGGGCTCGCAGGCCGGCTCCTCGTTCGCCGGCGGCGATGCCGGGCTCCGCAAGCACACGCACCACCTCCTCGCCGACGCGCCCGGGCTCGTCGAGTCGTACAAGTTCAACGTCGTCGTGGCGCGCCTGATGGATCAGGTGAACGTGACCCGCAAGGCGATCGACTCCGGTTGCGGCGCAGCGGATCCCGCCGTCCGGGAGTCCGCGGA
>JAPSIU010000257.1 GCA_031178565.1 Leucobacter sp.
GGACGGGAGCGCACCGCTCGGCACTTTCAGCGGGGGCAATCGTCAGAAGCACCTCCTGTCGCGATGGATCTACCCCTACCGGCCACGGGTGCTCCTGTTGAATCAGCCCACTCAGGGTGTCGACATCGGCGCCAAGAACGACATCGTCCGTGCTCTGCGCGGTCTCTCCGAGAGCGGCGTCACCGTCGTCGTCGCCTCTTCAGAATCTGACGAGATCGCGCGCATGTGCTCGCGCGCCTATGTGATCTACGACGTGGCGGTGGCGGAAGTCGAGCCCGGTCCGCAGATGGAGGAGAACCTCCTCGCCACGCTCCTCGACCTCGCGGGAAGGTAACACCTCTACTCATGACACTGAACTCGAACGGCCGATTCTCGGGGGACCGCATCCGCCTCCTCCTCGTGCAGAACGGCGTGCTCTTCGCGGTCATCGCGCTCGTGGTCTTCTTCGCGATCGCGAGTCCGCGCTTCCTCGGCGGTTCCAACCTGCTGACCATCCTGCTGCAGATATCCGAACTGGGGCTACTCGCGCTGCCTGTCGCGTTCCTCATCATGCAGGCGAACGTCGACCTGTCGGTCGGCTCCGCCGCCGCCCTCGCGTCAGTCATGGGAGCGGGGACCATGGTCGCCTCGGGGTCGATGTGGCTCGGCATCGTCGCCGGTCTGCTTGTCGGCGCCGTCATCGGGCTCATCAACGGTGTGCTGGTGTCGGTCATGGGGCTGAACTCCTTCGTGGTCACGCTCGGGTTCATGAGTGCCTGGTTCGGCCTCGCGCAGCTCCTCAGCAACGGACGCTCGATCAGTGGTCTTCCGGCGGAGTTCACCGCGATGGGCTCGTTCTCGGTGTTCGGTGTTCGCGTGCAGATCATCATCCTCGTCATCGGCCTCGTTCTCGCCTGGTGGATCCTCAACCACACCACGCGCGGCCGCGAGATTCTCGCCGTCGGCGGAAACATGCGCGCCTCCCAGCTCATGGGTCTGAATGTGAACAGCATCCGTGTCACGACATATGTGGCGACCGGCGTCGTCGCGGGCTTGGTCGGTCTGATGCTCACAGCGAAGCTGGGCGCCGCGAGTCCGGTGATCGGGCAGGGCTGGGAACTGCAAGCACTGACCGTCGTGCTGCTCGGGGGCATTGCATTCGAGGGGGGCGCGGGCCGAATTCGCAGTGTGCTGTACGGCTTGGTCTTCGTCGGCGTGCTCAACAACGGTCTGGTGATCCTCGGCGTTTCTCCGTATATTCAGACGATCCTGGTGGGTCTCACGCTGGTGGTGGCGGTCGGCCTCGACCGCGGTATACAGCTGGCCGTGAGCCGTTCGATCGCGCAGAGCGCGAGGCGCAGGCAGCGCCGTGGTGACGTTCGCGCCACTGCCGCGGGGAACATACCGTGACCGCCGACCTCATACTTCGTGATGCTCGGATCTTCACTGCCGACGACCGCAATCCGTGGGCCGAGGCGCTGGCCATCTCGCAAGGGCGCATCGTATCGATCGGCTCTCTGGAAGCGGCGTTGACCCACGTCGACGAAGAGACAGAGATTCGCTCCCTGCGCGGGGCATTCGTGATGCCCGGCATCGTCGACGGCCACAATCATCCCGCCCTCGCGGGTCGCACGGCACTGTTCGAACTCGCGATCCCGTCGCACGTCGGCTATGAGGAGATGCTTCGTCTGATCCGGGACCACGCGAAAGGTCTAGGTCCCGGTGCATGGATCGTCGGTGCCGGCTGGTCCGTCGGCTTGTTGGACCGGCTCAACACGCTTCAGGCTCTGCAGGATCTCGACGAGGCGAGCGGCGGACGTCCTGCCGTGCTCGTGGACGACAGCAGGCATAATCGCTGGGCGAATACGGTCGCGATGAGGGTTGCAGGCACGATCGGCGGCGCGGGTGTGCTCCGAGACGATCGGGGCAATCCCACCGGGGTTCTGCTCGAGCGCGCCGGGCTGCCGGCGGCTTATGCCGCTGCGCGGGAGGGAGGGCTCTCTGATGAGCAGGAGCAGGAGGCCTATCTGCACAGCCTGGAGATCTTGCACAGCTACGGCATCACCGCCTTCCAGGATGCGGGCGCGACCCCGGAGATCCTCCGTGCGCTCTCCGGGCTCGATGCCGCAGGCCGGCTGGACGCCTGGGCAGTGACGTCCCTGCTGATGAACGACGAGGTGCTTGGAGCTGAGACCGTCGGGGTTCCCCTGCTCGACCAGGCTGAAGCCTACCGCTCGACGCACCACAGGCCCGACTTCGTGAAGATCTTCCTCGACGGTATTCCCCCCGCCCGTACGTCGGCGATGCTCGAGCCCTACATCGAGTCCGAGCATCACGAGGCCGGTTTCTCGGGTGAGACGATCCTCTCATCGGACGAGCTGTACGAAATGCTGACCGAAACCGCGACTCGCGGGCTCGGTGCCAAGATCCACAGCACCGGCGATGCGACCACGCGGATGGTGCTCGACACCGTCGAGAGGCTCCGAAGGAACGGGCTGACGCTCCGGTGTCAGATCGCACATGGCCAGTACATCGACGAGTCCGACATCCAGCGTTTTGCCGAGCTCGACGTGGCCGCGGACATCTCGCCCTATATCTGGTATCCGGGGCCCTTGGCGGAGGCCATCAAGTCGGCAGTACCGGAGGATCGGGCGGAGCGGATCCACCCGAATCGAGACCTCCTGGATGCGGGTGCGTTAGTCTCGGCAGGATCCGACTGGCCGGTCAGCCCCGTCCCCGATCCCTGGCAGGCCATTGCGGGCCTCGTCACCCGCCGCGATCCGACCGGAGCTTACCCGGGTGAGCTGTGGTCGGAGCAGGCGTTGACGCTCGAGGAAGCGTTGAAGGTGTTCACCATCAACGGCGCTCGAATGATCGGCGTCGATGACGTCACCGGCGCGCTGGCGCCCGGTCTGTCGGCCGACTTCGTGGTGCTCAATCACGATCCGTTCTTATTGGATCCCGGACAGCTGGGGTCGCTCCGGGCGAATGAGACCTGGTTCGCGGGCCGCCAGGTGTTCACGCGCTGTTCCTGACGGGAGTGCGCGGGGCGCTGCCGGCGGTTCGCGGGTGCGCTCGCGCTGGTTGCCGGCGGCGCAAGCAGCACGAAGGCACCCGCGAATGGTCTCCGCGCGCGCACCCGCGAACGGCCTCGCGCGCACCTACCCGCTCGTGCCGAGCAGGCTCTCCAGGAGCACGGTGAGCGCCCGGTTCACGCGGGCGTCGTTCCAGTTGAGCGGGTCCTCGACATTCTTGACGTGGAAGCCCCGCGCGTAGAGATAGAGGATGTCGGCGACCTCCTCGGCGCGCTCGAGCCGAGCCTCCGTCGCGCCCTGCTGGAACTCCGTGAGCGTCCGGTCGGTGATGTCGGTGACGACCTTGATCTCGGCTCCGGAGCCGGCGAGGACCTCGATCCAGAGGCTCCGCAGAGCGGTGTCGTGGTCGTTGCTCTGGCACATCCAGCGGGCGAGCTGCACCAGGCGCGCGACCCCGCTGCTCCCCGACGTCGCTTCGCTCCGCTCCTTGATCCAGAGCTCCCGAGCGTGGTCGAGGGCGTTGAACATCAGTTGAGCTCGGCTGGGCACGTAGTTCGTGACGAAGGCCGTGGATCGGCCGAGCTCCTCTGCGACGGCGCGGATCGTGACGGCGTTCGCCCCGCGCAGTTCGGTGATCCTGAGAGTGACCTCGGCGATCTCCCGACGGCGCTCCTCTTCATCCACCGCGTGAGGCATTGATGCTCCTATTCGTCACAGTCAAGTTTAGGTAACTGTTGCCGCAGCGCTTGACCCGGAGAGCGGCCTCTGCCATACACTTAAAAAACACCGTTTTAAGACAGTGTTGTTTGCGGTGTGACCGAGAAAGGTGATGACGATGAAGTCTGGACCATCAAGAATGCTGCGCGGGGGAACGCTCCTCGCGGCGGGAGCGCTGCTGCTCACGGCCTGCGGGGGCGGGGAGGAGCCCTCCGAGGGGGAGACGTCGGGCGGGCAGCAGGCCTTCACCTTCGTGACGTTCGGAAGCGCGTTCCAGGAGGCTCAGGAGAAGGCCTTCGTGGACCCCTTCGCCGAGGAGACCGGCGCCGAGGTCACCGTCGACTCGCCGACCGACCTCTCGAAGCTGAAGGTGATGGTGGAGACGGGAGATCCCGAGTGGGACGTCTATCTCGCCGGCTCGGCGGAGTCCTTCGCTTACTGCGGCACCCTCTTCGAGGAGCTCGACTTCTCGAACATCGAGCGCTCCGACTTCGCCGAGGGCACCATCAGCGACTGCGCTGTGCCGGTCGACACCTACTCGTACGTGGTGGCCTACAACACCGAGGTCTACGGGGACGATCCCCCGACGAGCCTCTCCGATTTCTTCGACCTGGAGAAGTTCCCCGGCACCCGCGCCATGTCGGGCGACCCGGCCGAGGGCAATCTCGAGCTCGCACTGCTGGCGGACGGCGTCGAACGCGACGACCTCTACCCGCTCGACTACGATCGCGCGTTCAGCAAGCTCGACGAGATCAAGGACCAGACGACCTTCTGGACCTCGGGCGCGGAGC
>JAPSIU010000258.1 GCA_031178565.1 Leucobacter sp.
GCGCGATCGCACCTCGGCCCGGATGTCCGGGCGGGGGTGCGATCGTGTCAGGCGACGACGCGGAAGGCCTCGAGCGCGGGATCGCTCGCGCCGCGGACGTACCCCGAGGGAGCGGCCGCGGTGGCCCGGAGGAACGACACGGTCTCGGCGCTCAGGATCTCCCCGGGCAGCACGTTCGGCACCCCGGGCGGGTACGCGGCGAGCGAGTCGGCCGAGATCCGACCCACGGCCTCGGTGTACGGCACCGTCTCCACCGGGCTGAAGAACGCCTCGCCGAGTCCCATGACGCGCTCGCAGCTCGCCGGAAGGGCGAGCGGGCGCTCCGGCTCGGTCGAGGCCTCGGGCAGCGCCTGCAGCGCGCCCCAGAACCTCTCGACGTCGACCGGTGAGGTCGCTCCGACGAGGAGGAGCAGGGCGGACGGCGTCGAGAGCTCGCAGTAGACCCGGTGGTCGCGCAGCAGCAGGTGGTGCGCCTCGCTCCCCGTGATGCCGGCTCCGCGCGTGTCGATCGCGACCTTGAAGGGGTCGTTCGCGACGGCGTCGGCGCGCGCGAGGATGTCCGGCGTCGCGTCGCGGTAGCGGCGGTCGGCCCGCACGCGCGCGCGGATCTCCTGAGCGGAGTCGAGCGCGCTCGCGATGGCGTCCGGCCGGGTGGCCAGGCGGCTCCTGGCCTCGTCGAGCGAGGCGAGGAGCAGGGCGCTGCAGCTCGTGGACTGGTAGGAGCGCACGACCCGGTCGACGAGCGCCTCGAGCCCTCGGGCCTCGGGACCGTGCCCGAGCTGCAGCATGGCGGACTGCGTGAGGGATCCCGCGCCCTTGTGGGTGCTCGAGACGACGAGATCGGCGCCGAGGCGAGCGGCGTTCACCGGCAGAGCCGGGTGCATGCCGAAGTGGGATCCCCAGGCCTCGTCCACGATGAGGGGCACGCCGTGCCGGTGCGCGACCTCGGAGATGGCGGCCACATCGGCGACGGCGCCGAAGTAGCTGGGGGAGACGATGTAGACGGCGGCGCTCTCCGGGTGCGTCCGGAGAGCGTCCTCGACCTGGCTCGCGGTCACCCCGTGCGAGCAGCCGAGGCCGGCGTCGACGGAGCCGTGCACGAAGTGCGGGGTGAGGCCGGCGTGGGTGATCCCGTCGATCACACTCGAGTGGACGCTCCGCTGCACGACCAGTTCGTCGCCGAGGCCCCGGGCGACCATCGTCGCGATGTGGTTGCCGCCGGAGGCGCCGTTCGTGATGAACCAGGTGCGGGCGGCGCCCCAGGCCTCCGCCGCGAGGTCCTGCGCCCGTTCGAGAGGGGTCGCGCGACCGGGCGTGACGAGCCGCCAGCTCTCCTGATCGACACCGCTGAAGAGCATGGGGAAGTCGAGTGCCATCGCCTCCGAGCCGACGATGCGCGCCGCTCCGGGCCCGGTCTCGGCGTTCGCCTGGTGAGCGGGGACGTGGAGCCGCTGCCAGTCGTGGGCCGCGAGGGAGCGGAGGGCGTCGGCGTAGGGGGTCTCGTGCTGTCGAGCGGGAATCGTGTCCGCGTCGACCCTCGGAGGGGACGCGGCGGCGGGGGAGGCGGTGAAGGTGACCATGAGCCTCAGATTAGGAGGATCGTTCCCCCTGCGGAATATCAGGAATTCGCTCTCATTGACATAGTGTGTATGAGATGATGACGCTGCAGCAGTTCCGGGTGCTTCTCGCCGTGCGGGACCACGGAAGCCTCACGCGAGCGGCGGACGCGCTTCACCACGGCGTCCCCACGATCACGCACCACCTGCGGGCCCTCGAATCGCATCTGCAGACGCGCCTCGTCGAGGCCGGACGGAGCGGGACGAGACTCACGCCCATCGGGGCGGCGTTCGCCGAGGAGGCCGAGCAGGTGCTCGCGCGCATCGATCGAGCCGAGCGGGCGGTCGCGGATCAGCGCGATGCCGGGCTCGTGACGCTGCGCGTCGGAACCTTTGCCTCGATCGGCTCACGGCTGCTTCCCGCTGCGATCTCCGCGCTGCAGCAGCGCACCTCGGTGCGGGTCGAGGTGATCGAGGCGGAGCCCACGGAGGTCGTCCGGATGCTGCGCGCGGGCGAGGTGCACGCGGGGCTCATCTACGACGCGACGGCCGAGCCGGCGTTCACGGTCCCCGATCTTCTGGTCGAGACGCTGCTCAGCGAGCCCTACCGGGTGATGGTCGCCCGCGACGGACGATGGGCCGGTCACGAGCGCCTCGACTTCGCCGAGCTCTCGGAGGAGGCGTGGCTCTGCAGCCGCAGCGACGACGAGGCGTCGGACCGGGTGCTTCGGCGCGTCTGCCACGCGATGGGCTTCCCGGTCCGCGAGCTGATGCGGACCGACGACCTCTACATGATCCACGGCCTCGTCGCCGAGGGGCTGGGCTGCGCGCTCACCACCGCGGCCGCCGTGGACACCGACTTCGACGTGGTCCTCCGGCCCACGGTGCAGGATCTCGGCGACCGGAACGTCTCGTTCGTGAGGTGGCGGGAGTCGGCGCCTCCCGCCGCGGTCTGGCTCGGCGAGGCGCTGCGTCGCGTCGCGCGGCGTCACTCCGCGGGCGTTCCCCGCTCAGTCGTCGAGGCCGAGGCCGACTAGCGTCGTCCGGATCGCCGACTGGGCCTCCTCCGCCGTGATCTGGCCCGTGAGCCAGCGGCCCGAGAGCCCCTCGACCAGCGATGTCAGGATGAGCGACAGCCGGTCCGCCTCCAGCCCGGGAGCGGTCTCGGCGATGAGCTCGCGAGCCGTTCGCTGCCAGTCGGCCGTCGACCTCGCGAGCGCCGCCGACTGGGCCGGCTCGAAGACCGCCGCGGCGCGGAGCTCGTTCCAGGCGGTCGATCCCGCTCGGATCTGCGGGTCGTCTCCGAATTCCGAGCAGAGCAGCGCGGTCAGCCGCTCCCCGGGGGTGCGGGTCTCGGGCACGCCGGCGGCGCGGTGCACCGTGCTCGCGTTCACGTGGTCGAGGGCCGCCTGCAGCAGGCCCTCGCGGTCGCCGAAGTGATAGGAGAGCAGACCGATCGAGACCCCGGCCTCGCGGGCGACATCCTGCATCCGGAAGCCGCGGAGCCCCGATCTCGCGATGGTCCGCTCGCACGCCTCCAGGATCCGTTCTCGGGTTCCGGTCACCGGTCCCTTCCCCTTCCCGCCCGGCGCCGCCGCGAATGCACTTGACACGGGGCGCGCAAGAACTGAAACTGTTTTCAGGATACGACGTTCGCGTCGGAGATATCAACGGGTGGAAACGAGGAACCATGGGCGACGGCATCGGATCGTTCGAACTGATCGAGGCGAGCATCGAGGACGTGCTCGATGCGCTGCGCCGGGGCGATATCACGAGCACCTGGCTCACGGAGCGGTACCTGGCCCGGATCGAGGCCTACGATCGCGGCCCCGACGGACTGAACTCGGTGCCGGTCCTGAATCCGCGAGCGCTCGACGACGCCGCCGAGTCCGACCGCCGATGGGCCGAGGGGAACCCGCGTCCGCTCGAGGGCGTGCCGTTCACGGTGAAGGACTCCTACATGGTGAAGGGGCTCACCGTCGCCTCGGGATCGCCCGCCTTCGCAGACCTCATCGCCCAGTGGGACGCGTTCTCGGTGGCGAAGCTGCGGGAGGCCGGCGCGGTGCTCATCGGCAAGACCAACATGCCGCCGATGGCGGACGGCGGGATGCAGCGCGGCCTCTACGGGCGGGCCGAGAGTCCGTACAACCGGAAGTTCCTCGCGGCGGCCTACGCCTCGGGATCCTCGAACGGCTCGGGCGTCTCGACCGCGGCGAACCTGTCGGTGTTCGGCATGGGCGAGGAGACGGTCTCCTCCGGCCGCAGCCCCGCCTCGAACAACGGGCTCTGCGCCTATACGCCCAGCTGGGGGATTCTGAGCATCCGCGGCAACTGGCCCCTCTTCCCGGCGCGCGACGTCGTCGTGCCGCAGACCAGATCGATGCCGGACATGCTGCGACTGCTCGACGTGCTCGTGCAGGAGGATCCCGTGGCCCGGGGCGATTTCTGGCGCAACCAGGACGCGGTGGAGCTCCCGAGACCGGGCGACCACCGCCCGGAGTCGTACCTCGACCTCGGGAACCCGGACGCGCTGACGGGCAAGCGCTTCGCCGTGCCCGCGATGTACCTGGGGCAGGATCCGAACTTCCCCATCGAGGTGCGGCCCTCCGTGCTCGAGCTGTGGCGTTCCGCGCAGGAGCGCCTCGAGGCGCTCGGCGCCGAGGTCGTCGTGACGGACTTCCCGCTCATCGAGCGCTACGAGGGCGACCGGCCCGGCCAGGAGAACGTCGGAGCCCTCGGCGTGCTCCCCGAAGGGTGGATGGACACTGAGTTCAACCACTTCCTCGGGTTCGGCTGGGACGACTTCCTCAGGGCCAACGGGGATCCAGCGATCCCGAGCCTCGCATCGGTGGATCCGGACGAGATCTTCCCGCAGCCCCCGGGCGCGCTGCCCGACCGCTACGAGGAGGTCGAGGACTACGAGAACCGCTACCGGGCGACCGTCGCCCTCGCGCAGCG
>JAPSIU010000259.1 GCA_031178565.1 Leucobacter sp.
AACTCGAGCTTGGCGTAGACCTCCGCATCCGCGCCGTCGGTGACTCGGTTGAGGCGCACGAGCGGGGTGTTGCCGAACGCCTGCGTGATGTTGTCGTAGGTCCGTGCCATGGGTCGTCCTCCTGTGATGCTGTGAGCGATTTCGCTGTGAACCGGTCGCGGTCGAGCTGTGGATCAAGCCACCAAAAACTATAGCGTGGAGTTATTCGAGAAGTTTCAAGAACTTATGGAATGCAACGCGATGTTACGGCGAACATTCCTGCGACTCGCCCGGCACGCGATCCGCCGTGTGGGAGAGTGGGGGAGTGAACGCGGAGGGAACGGACGACATGGGCGCGCTGCTCGCGGAGATCCGCGAGATGCTCGAAGCCGGCGGGGTCGAGGATCCCGCCACCGACGCGGAGCTCATCGCGGGTCACGTGCTGGGGGTCTCGCGCGGACGGGTGCAGGCGCTCGCGATCCTCGGGGGCGCGCTCTCGGAGGAGCAGGCCGCGACGGCGCGAGAGCTCGCCGAGGAGCGCGCGAGACGCGTCCCCCTGCAGCACCTCACCGGGCGGGCCCCCTTCCGCTCGCTCGAGCTGTCCGTCGGTCCCGGCGTCTTCGTCCCGCGCCCCGAGACCGAGTCGGTGGCGCAGCTCGCGATCGATGCGCTGCAGGCGGTTCCGGATCCCGAACCGCTCGCCGTCGATCTCTGCACCGGGAGCGGCGCCATCGCCCTCGCTCTCGCGCGGGAGGTGCCGAGCGCACGCGTGTGGGCCGTGGAGAAGAGCCGCGAGGCGCACGCCTGGGCGACGCGCAACGTGGCCGAGTGGGGCGACGGGCGCGTCGGCCTCCTGCTCGGAGACCTGTCGGAGCTGGAGGCCGAGGGCGTACCGACTCCGCTCGTGCGAGGACTCGCCCCGCTGCGCGGGCGCGTGCACGTGCTCGTCTCCAATCCGCCGTACGTGCCGAACGAGATGGTGCCGCGGGACGCCGAAGTGCGGGATCACGATCCCGCGCTCGCCCTGTACGGAGGGGCGGACGGCCTCGACCTCGTGCGGATCATCAGCCGCGTCGCACGCGAGTTCGTGGTGCCCGGAGGGCTCCTCGTGCTCGAGCACGCGGAGGTCCAGGGGCGCGCGATCCGGGAACTGCTCGTCGCCGACGGGTGGCGCGCGCCGGCGACCCACCGGGACCTTACCGGACGGGATCGCGCGACCACCGCCCTCCGCTGACGGAGCGGCCTTCCCCAGGCTCGACGCCCGGGCGCGGAGTAGAGTGGAGCGTTATGGCCGAGGTGTTCGACTGCTCCGATAGTTCCCAGCTGCTCACGGGCACGCGAACGGCGCGCCAGGCGCTCAGCCGCGGCGCGCTCGTCGTCGTGCCGACCGACACCGTCTACGGGGTCGCGGCCGACGCGTTCAACGCCGAGGCCGTGCAGCGGCTCCTCGACGCGAAGGGTCGCGGCCGTCAATCCCCTCCGCCCGTGCTGATCCCGAACGCCGAGACGCTCGTGGCGCTCGCCGCCGAGGTGCCCCCTCCGCTGAGCGCGCTCGCCGAGGCGTTCTGGCCCGGCGCCCTGACGATCATCGTGCGGGCGAATCCCTCGCTCAGCTGGGACCTCGGGGAGACCGGCGGGACGGTCGCGCTGCGGATCCCGGACCAGCCGCTCGTGCTCGAACTGCTCCGGGAGACCGGCCCGCTCGCGGTGTCCTCGGCGAACAGGACCGGGGAGCCGGCGGCGCGCACCGCGACGGCCGCCGAGGAGATGCTCGGCGACTCCGTGGCGGTCTACCTCGAGGCGGGGGAGACGCAGGGGGGAGGGCTCGCCTCCACCATCGTCGACGCGACCGGGCTGACGGAGGAGGGCGGCGAACTGCGGATCCTGCGGCAGGGCGGTGTCAGCCGCGAGGCCATCGCCGAACTGCTCCCGCAGGTGGCGCTCGAGGACTGATATGACGTCGTTCCTGGCGGTCGTCGCCGTCGCCGTGCTCGTCACCGCCGCGGCGTCGTTCGCGGTGCTGAGGCTGAGCCGACGGTACCGCCTCGCGCCGGAGGTGCGCGCGCGCGACGTGCACAGCACGCCGACGCCCCGGTTGGGCGGCGTCGCGATGTTCCTCGGACTCCTCGCGGCGTTCGCGATCGCGGGAACGCAGCCCGAGTTCTCGGCGCTGTTCTCGGGACGGCCCGAGGTGTGGGCGCTGCTCGGCGCCTGCGCGCTCATCGCCGTCGTCGGGATCCTGGACGACCTGCTCGACCTCGACTGGATGATCAAGCTCGCGGCGCAGCTCGCCGCCGCCGGCCTCCTCGCGTGGAACGGCGTCCAGATCGTGTCGCTGCCGTTCGGGGACACGCTGATCGTCGGCTCTCCGGCCGTGAACTTCGTGCTCACCGTCTTCCTGATGACGCTCGTGATGAACGCCGTGAACTTCGTCGACGGCCTCGACGGCCTCGTCGCCGGAGTCGCCATCATCGCGAACTCGCTCTTCTTCATCTACACCAGGCTGCTCACTCAGCAGATCGGCCAGGTGGACTCGGTCACCTTCGCGAGTCTCATCGCACTCGTGGTCGTGGGCATCTGCGTGGGGTTCCTCCCGTTCAACTGGCATCGGGCCCGGATGTTCATGGGGGACACCGGTGCGCTCCTCGTCGGTCTGCTGATGGCGACCTCCACGGTCTCCGTCACCGGACAGCTCAATCCGGCCGCGCTCGATCAGAAGCTCGTGCTCGCGAGCTACATCCCGATCATCCTCCCGATCGCGGTGCTCGCGCTGCCGCTCGCCGACTTCTCCCTCGCGGTGATCCGCCGGCTGAAAGCGGGGAAGAGCCCGTTCTCGGCCGACCGGCAGCATCTGCACCACCGGCTGCTCGACATGGGGCATTCGCCGCGGCAGGCCGTGCTGATCTTCTACCTCGGGACCGCCGTGCTCTCGGTCGCGGTGCTGCTGGTCTTCACCCTGCAGAGCTTCGTGCTGCCCGTGATCGTGCTCGTGGCGGGTGGAACGCTGTGCGTGCTGGTGCTGCTGTTCCCCGCGGACCGCATCCGCGACGCTGCCGCCCAGCGGGGCTTGGTACCTTGGAGGCGGCGTGCGCTCGGAAAGTCGGCGGACGCTTCCCGCGTCGAATCCCGGCACGCCGCGCGCACGGACGCGGGCGAGGCCGATGAAAGGACACCCGAGTGAGCAACTCAGCCCTGCCCGGATCGCACGAACCGGATTCGAGGCCGATGCCGACCTCTCAGCCCATCCTGCTGCGGGCGCTGCGCTGGGGGATCATCGCGACGGTGGTGCTCGTGATCGTCTTCGCGGGCATCGGATGGCTCGTATCGGACACCCGCGGGCTCATGGGCGGGGTGATCGGCGCGGGGATCGGCGGTCTGCTGCTCGCTCTGACGGTCGGCAGCATCGCCTTCGCCAACCGCTTCGTCGAGAGCCCGTCGTACATCATCGTCTTCTTCGTGATCGTTCTCGGCAGCTGGATGGTGAAGTTCATCGCCTTCATCGTCGCGGCCGTCCTGCTGAGGGATCAGCCGTGGCTGGATCCGACCGTGCTGTTCTTCGGGATCATCTCCGCCGTGCTCGTCTCCGTGATCATCGACGTCATGGTGATCGTGAAGTCGCGGATCCCGTATGTCTCGGATGCCTCCTGAGGCATGCTTCTCGAGGGGCGGGCCCTTGACTCTCCGCGCAGAGCGGCCGGTCGAGTTTCGCCCCGAGTGAAATCCTTGTTAGGATTACAGTGTTCCCTGCCGGGTTGCGTCATGCGCGTTTGTCCGTGAGCACCGGGGGCACGACCATCGTTCGACGCTGTGCAGCTTTCGGCTGCACCCCGAATCAGGAGAATGGCGCTGTTCGCTAACGCTGTGCAATTCGTGACCCCCAGTCTGTTCGTAGCTGCGGAGGGCGGTGGGGAGTTCCACCCGCCCTCGCTGGACGAGTTCTTCCCTCCGGCGATCTTCTTCGAGGGCACGCCCTTCGAGATCAACCGGATCATGCTGATCCGCATCCTCATGATGGTCCTGCTGCTCGTCCTGTTCTGGCTGGGCACGCGCAAGATGCGCATCATCCCGACCCGGGGGCAGTCGCTCGCCGAGATGGCGCTCGACTTCGTGCGCGTGAACATCGCCGAGGAACTGCTCGGCAAGATCGACGGTCGGCGCTTCCTGCCGATCCTGACGACGATCTTCTTCCTGACACTCGCGTTCAACATCACGGGTATCATCCCGTTCCTGAACATCGCGGCCTCGTCGGTCGTCGGCTACCCGCTGGTACTCGCGGTCATCTCGTACGTCACCTTCATCTACGCGGGTGTGAAGAAGAGCCCGGGCAAGTTCTTCAAGAACTCGCTCTTCCCGGCGGGTGTGCCGTGGGTGATGTACATCATCGTGACCCCGATCGAGTTCCTCTCGACCTTCATCATGCGTCCGGTCACGCTCGCGCTCCGACTCCTGATGAACATGCTCGTCGGCCACCTGCTGCTGGTGCTGTTCTTCGCCGCGACGCACTTCTTCCTGTTCACCTCCGACGG
>JAPSIU010000260.1 GCA_031178565.1 Leucobacter sp.
GTGCGGGAGTTCGGGGAGATCCTCGTGGACGTCGTCTTCGGAGGGCAGTTCTTCGCGCAGCTCGACATCGCTCAGCTCGGGATCGAGCTCGCGCCCGAGAACGCGAAGCGGATCACGCGGGCGGCTGCGCTCATCAAGCTCGCCGCGCTCGAGCAGATCCGCGTGCAGCATCCGGTGAATTCGGCCATCGACAGGATCGCGATGGTCTTGCTGCACAACGGGGATCGCGAGCCGGGGAAGCAGGCCCGGAACGCGAACGTGCTCACGAGCGCACCCATCGAGGCCGATCGGGAGGAGAGCTGGACCGGTGTGCTCGACCGCTCGCCCTGCGGCACCGGAACGAGCGCCCGCATGGCAGCGCTGCACGCGAGAGGGCAGCTCGCCGTCGGCGAGGACTTCTCGCACCGCAGCATCATCGGCAGCGAGTTCATCGGCAGGCTGACCGGCGAGACGGAGGTCGGCGGGCATCACGCGGTGCTCCCGACCATCACGGGTCGCGGCTGGGTGACCGGTCGCGCCGCGTGGGAGCTCGACCCGAGCGATCCGTATCGCGAGGGGTTCACCGTCGGGGACATCTGGGCGTCGTAGCCCGGCGGACGCAAGCAGGAGCGCAGTGAAGAGAGGACGTGCGGTGCAGCGGAGATTCGTCGGGAGGACCGCGCTCGTCACCGGGGGCGGCGGAGGGATCGGATCCGCCACCTGCCGCAGACTCGCCGCGGAGGGCGCACGTGTGGTCGTGGCGGACGCGTCGGGTGCCCACGCGAACGCCGTCGCGACCGAGCTGCGCGAGGGCGGGGCCCGGGCCGAGGCGCTGGTGTTCGACCTCACCTCGGGAGCGGCCTGCCGCGAGGCCGTCGCGGCGGTGGAACGGGATCACGGAGCCGTGAACGTGCTGGTGAACAATGCGGGGGCGATGCGTCGCGGCGCACTGCTCGACACGAGCGAGGGGGACTGGGACCTGAGCTTCGCGGTGAACGTCGACGCGCTCTTCCACATGTGCCGCGCCGTGCTGCCCGCCATGATCGCGACCGGCGGCGGGGCCATCGTCAACACGGCGTCCCAGTGGGGGCTCACACCCGCGCCCGGTCATATCGCCTACAACGTGACCAAGGCCGCCGTCGTATCCTTCACGAAGAGCCTCGCCCGCGACTACGCCCACGCCGGGGTGCGCACGAACGCGGTGTGCCCGGGTGAGATCCGCACACCGATGCTCGAGAGGGGCGTCGCCGAGAAGGGCGGGACAATCGCCGACCTCGACGCCCTCGTGCCGCTCGGCCGCATCGGGCGCCCCGAGGAGGTCGCCGCGCTGATCGCGTTCCTCGCGTCGGACGAGGCCGAGTTCGTGTGCGGCTCCTGTGTAGAGATCACCGGCGCGCAGGCGGTGGCGTGATGGAGCTCGGAGGTCGCACGATCCTCGTCACCGGGAGCTCTCGCGGGATCGGCCGCGCGACCGCACTCCTCCTGCACGAGCGCGGGGCACGCGTCGTCGTGCACGCGCGTTCGCCCTCGGAGCGCACGTCGATCCTGCTCGAGCAGCTGGGCGACCGCGGAGCCCTGGTGACCGGGGATCTCGCCGCGCCCGACGGGGCCGCCCTCGTCTGGGAGGGTGCCGTCGCGGCGTTCGGCGGCGTCGACGTCCTCGTGAACAACGCGGGGGCGTGGATCGCTTCGGAGCTGGCCCCGGACGACGCCTGGCGGGCGGGGTGGGACGCCAATCTCGCGCTCAACCTGACCGCGCCGGCCGAACTCTGCCGGTTTGCGATCCTGCACTTCGTCGATCGCGAGCCCGGTGATGGGACGGGCGGCGTCATCATCAATCTCGTGAGCCGTTCGGCCCATCGAGGCGACGACGCCGAGCACCTCGCCTACGGCGCCGCCAAGGGAGGGCTGCTCGCGCTCACCAGGGGCATCGCGCGAGGATACGGCCGTTCCGGCGTGCTCGCGTATGCGGTCGCGCCGGGCTGGGTCGCGACCGAACTCGCCGACGGGGCGGTCGAGCAATCGGTGCTCGAAGCGCTGCCCCTCGGGGAGGTCACACCGGCGGCTGACGTCGCCGAGGTGATCGCATTTCTCGCGTCTGGACGCGCGAGACACACAACGGGTGCCACTATAGACATCACAGGCGCGGACTACGTGCGCTGAACACACAGACAGGAAACGATAGATCATGGCGAAGTATCGAGTTCAGAACCCCGCGTCGGGCGAGATTGTCGAGACCTTCGAGAACGCGACCGACGGGCAGATCGAGGAGACGCTCACGCGAGCGGACACCGCCTATCGGGAGTGGCGCGATCGCAGCGTGCAGGAGCGCGCCGCGGTGGTGAAGCGGGTGTCCGAGTTGTTCGAGGAGCGCAAGGACGAGTTGGCGCGGCTCATCGCCCTCGAGATGGGCAAGTCGCTCGCCGAGTCGATCGACGAGGTCGAGTTCGCTCGCGACATCATCGAGTACTACGCGGTGTACGGTCCCGGCCTCATCACCGACGGGGAGATCCCGAGCACGATCCCCGGCAAGGCGATCGTCGAGCACCTGCCGATGGGTGCACTGCTCGGCGTGATGCCGTGGAACTTCCCGTACTACCAGGTCGCCCGCTTCGCGGCGCCGAACCTCGTGCTCGGCAACACGATCATCCTCAAGCACGCCGACATCTGCGCGCGCTCGGCGCTGACCGTGCAGGAGATCATGGAGGAGGCCGGCGTGCCGGTCGGCGGCTACCAGAACGTGTTCGCCTCGCACGACCAGATCGCCGCGATGATCGCCGACCCCCGCGTGCAGGGCGTCTCCCTCACCGGATCGGAGCGCGCAGGCGCGATCATCGGCGCGCAGGCCGGCACCCACCTCAAGAAGTGCGTGCTGGAGCTCGGCGGCATCGACCCGATGGTCGTGCTCGACGCCGACGACGTCGCGGCCGTCGCCGCGGATGCGTGGAACTTCCGCGTCTACAACGCCGGCCAGGTGTGCAACTCCAACAAGCGCCTGATCGTCATGGACGACATCTACGACGAGTTCGTCGCCGAGCTGAAGAAGCTCGCCGACGGTCTCGAGCCCGGCGACCCGCTGAACCTCGCGGAGGGGCAGTACGTGCCGCTCTCGACCCGCACCGCGGCGGAGACCGTGAACGCCCAGGTGCAGAAGGCCGTCGCCGCGGGAGCGACGCTCGAGGCCGGCGGCGTCCTCTCGGACGGCCCCGGCGCCTACTACTCGCCGGCCGTGCTGACCGGGGTGCCGCGCGACTCGGAGTCGTACCGCGAGGAGATCTTCGGTCCGGTCGCCACCGTGTACCGGGTGTCGAGCGATGAGGAGGCGCTCGAGCTCGCGAACGACTGCGATCTCGGGCTCGGCGGTTCTGTGTTCTCCACGGACGAGGCGCGCGCGGCGCGGGTCGCCTCGCGCCTCGAGGTCGGCATGGCCCACGTCAACATCATCGCGGCGGAGGCGGCGGAGCTGCCCTTCGGCGGCGTGAAGCGCTCGGGCTTCGGCCGCGAGATGGGTCCCGTCGGCATCGGCGAGTTCGCCAACAAGCGCCTCTTCTTCACGGCGAGGTAGGCGATGAGGATCCTGGTCGTAGGCGCCACGGGGCACGTGGGCTCGGCGGCGGCGGAGGCGCTCCGGAAGAAGCACGAGGTCGTCGGCGTGAGCCGGAGCACCGATCCCGGCGTCGACCTGCTCGATCCCGCGTCCATCGTGCGACTGTTCGAACGGCTGGGGCGTTTCGACGCCGTGGTCTCGGCGTTCGGGTCGGCTCCCTTCAAGGCGGTGACCGAGCTCGGACCGGAGGACTACGCGGCCGCCTTCGAGGGCAAGGTGATGAGCCAGCTGAACCTTCTGCGCCTCGGCCTCGACCACGTGGCCGACGGGGGATCGTTCACCCTCACGACCGGCATTCTCGCTCGCGAGCCGATCCCGACCGGTTCCGCCGCGGCGATGGCGAACGGCGCGGTGGAGTCGTTCGTGATGTCGGCCGCCGGGGAGATGCCCCGCGGGATCCGCCTGAACGCCGTGAGCCCGACGGTGCTCGCGTCGGCTCCGGGCTATCACGACGCGTTCCCGGGGTTCGAGCCGGTCTCGGACGAGCGGGTGGGGCAGGCCTTCGTGCGCTCCGTCGAGGGCATCGCGAGCGGCCGCGTCTACGAACTGGACTGACCCGCCCCGGCGCTCTCCACCGCGACCCCGATCCGCACCCCGGATCGGGGTCGCGGTGCGTGTGCGGTCGTGACGATTCGGGCGGAGCGCGCGGCCCCGGCTCCGCCTCGGGGGCTGTTTCCGGAAGTAGTTATGAATACTTTATATTTCTGACGCGCCGATATGAGGGACGGGATCGGACGGCACCGAAACCCTCCCGGTCCATCGAATCCCTGTTCAGACGGCGTATCGATGCACGGTCAACGCTTTGTTCGAGCGTTTCTCCGGTCGTGAACGCGGCAGAATCTCGCTCGCCGGGAAGGCAATCGAGCGTTTTTCATGTATCTTGTAGATACAAGATACATG
>JAPSIU010000261.1 GCA_031178565.1 Leucobacter sp.
CCGCACCCGGCCTCGCTCGGCGTACTCGTCGAAGACCCGCTGATCGATCCCCTCGTACCGACCGCAGCCGAACACGAGGTGCTGCTCCGCGGCGAGCTCTCGCGCCATCCGCTGGTCGAAGACCACTCCCGCGGGCGAGGGGAATACGATCAGCGGGTCGTCGGCCTCCGCGAGGATTCCGTCGAGCATCTCGCCCCACGGCTCCGGTTTCATCACCATGCCAGCACCGCCGCCGGCCGGGGTGTCGTCCACCGTGCGATGGCGGTCGTGCGCGGCGTCGCGCAGATCGTGCACGCGCACGTCGATGAGACCCCGCTGCTTCGCCTTCCCGAGCAGCGAGAGCTCGAGCGCGTCGAAGTAGCCCGGGAAGATCGTGACGACGTCGATCCTCATTCGGGGGCGTCCTCGAAGAGGCCGGCCGGGGGTGTGACGTACACGGCGCCTGCCTCCACGTCCACTCGGGGAACGATCGCCTCCACGAACGGGACGAGCACCGCGCCCTGATCGGTCGACACCACGAGCAGGTCCTGCGCCGGGAAGTGCTGCACCTCCGCGACGGTGCCGAGTTTCACGGCGCCGCCGTCGTTCGTCTCGCGCACGACGTCGAGCCCGACGAGCTGGTGGTGGTACCAGGCGTTATCCTCCTCGCCCGCCGCGACCGCGACCTCGTCGATCCACAGAATCGCGCGGACGATACCCTCGGCAGCGGTGCGATCCGGCACCTCTTCGAAGAAACCGACCGGCGACTCGTTGAACCAGCGCAGCTCGCGCATCGTGATCGTCCGCCCGAACCACGGCGAGTCCTCGGGCACCTGCAGGTGGAACGCCGCGCCGGGCACGAAGCGCAGCTCCGGATTGTCCGTGAACAGCTCGAGCTTGATCCCGCCCTTGAGCCCGTGCGGTTTGGTGAGTCGCCCGACGCGCAAACTCCCCGCCCCGCTAGCGGGACGGGGAGCGTGCGGACGCTTGGAGGCATCGGCCATCAGGCGCCGCCCTCCCGGGTGCCGGACTCATCGGTGTCGATGTCATCACCGTCGACCTCGCCCGCACCGAGCTCGTCGGCTCCGTCCGCATCGACCTCGCCCGCACCGGCCTCGTCGGTGTCGACCACGTCGACCCGGACCCGCTCACCGCCGGCGAGCGCGGAGACGACGGTCCGCAGCGACTGAGCGGTGCGGCCGCCGCGGCCGATGACACGTCCGAGATCGCTCGGGTGCACGCGCACCTCGAGCACCTCGCCGCGGGGCGTGTCCCGCGAGTCGACGCGCACCCGCTCCGGGTGATCCACGATCCCCTTCACGAGGTGATCGAGAGCCTCGGCCAACGCCTGCTCGGCCAAGGGGATTAGCCCTCGGAGTTCTCGGCGGCGGCCTCCTCGGCGGGAGCCTCGGTCGCCTCGGCCTCAGCCGGAGCGGCGGGCTTCTCGGCCTTGGGGCGCAGCACCGGCTTCTTCGCGGCGTCGACCTCGAAGACGGGCTTGGGCTCGGGAGCCAGCACCTTCGACTCCGTGTCGCCCTCGCCCTTGAACTTGCCCCAGTCGCCCGTGAGCTTCAGGATCGCGGCAACCTGCTCGGTCGGCTGCGCGCCGACGCCGAGCCAGTACTGGGCACGATCCGAGTCGACCTCGATGAGCGAGGGGTTCTCCGTCGGGTGGTACTTGCCGATCTCCTCGATCACACGGCCGTCGCGCTTGGTGCGCGAGTCGGCGACGACGATGCGGTAGTAGGGCGCACGGATTTTGCCGAGGCGCTTGAGACGGATCTTGACGGCCATGAATGACTCCTTGAATCGAGTGGTACGACGCCGTGCCGCAGATGTCGATGGCATCTGGGCGCGGAAGCCCGGCGCGCGACTTGCGCGAACCCGTCTATCCTGTCACAGGATCACAGGAAATGCAATTTTTGTCGCCATCAGGGGTTTTACCCGGGCCTAGAAGTGCCCGACGTTCCGGTCCCCCGCCTTGCGCCTGCGATTCACGAGGCTCGCCGCCCAGGTGACCAGCCAGAGGGCCACCCCGATCGCGAGCAGCAGACCCGCGATCTCGTACTGGATCCAATCCTCCCGGCTGCGCGCCCACGGCCCGGCGAGGAACAGCGAGAGCGCCGCTCCCAGGATCGGCACGACCGTCGGCGCCCGGAAGCCGTCCTTCGGCGTGGGATCCCGGCGCAGCACGAGCAGCGCGACGTTGACGACCGCGAAGACGCAGAGCAGCAGCAGGCCGGTCGTGCCGCCCAGGGCGCCGACGATGCCGTCCTCGGAGTTCTGGTTGACGTAGATGACGAGCCCGACGGCGAGGAGCGTGCTGAACAGGATCGCGACCCAGGGCGAGCGGCGCTTCGGCAGCACCGTCGCGAGCACCTTCGGCAGCACGTCCTGCCGCGCCATCCCGTAGAGGAGGCGGCTCGCCATCAGCATGTTGATGAGCGCGGTGTTCACGACGGCGAACACCGTGAGGAAGGGGAAGATCGCGTCGACGGGGATCCCCGGGGCGCCGATCCTCACCACGTCGAGCAGGATCCCGGCGTCCGGGTTCTTCGGATTCAGCAGGTCCCCGGGCGGGATCACCATGATGACGGTCACCGCGACCAGCATGTAGATGAGCGCGCAGAGACCGAGCCCCGTCAGCATGATCCGGGGGAAGTCCCGCTGAGGGTTCTTGCACTCCTCGACCAGATTGACCGAGTCCTCGAAACCGACCATCGCGAAGAACGCGATCGCGGTCGCCATGGTGACCGCGGCGAAGGCGCCCCGATCCTCGGGCGTCTCGAACACGACCAGCCGGCCGACGTCTCCGTTGCCGCCGACGATCGCGATGAAGCCGATCACGATGATGATGCCCATGATCGCCAGGGTCACGAGCGTGAGCACCAGGTTGAACTTGACGCTCTCCCCCACGCCGCGCAGATTGATGAGCGCCAGGACCACGATGATCGCGATGGCCGTGAGCATCGTGGCCGTGGAGTCCGTCGGAACGCCGTCGAAGAACTGGCCGAAGCCGATGAGCAGGTTCTTCGCGACCAGCGTTGACGAGGTGGCCGCGCTCGTGATGCCCGAGCTCGCGACCGCGAAGGCCACGATGAAGGTGACGAAGTGGATGCGGAACGCCTTGTGCGCGTAGAGCGCCGCGCCCGCCGCGTAGGGATACTTGGTCACGAGCTCCAGGTAGGAGAAGGCCGTGAGCGTCGCGATGGTGAAGGCCAGCAGGAAGGGCAGCCACGCCGCCCCGCCGACCTGACCGGCGACCCGGCCGGTGATGGCGAAGATCCCGGCGCCGATGATGTCGCCCATGATGAGCAGGAGCAGGAGCTTCGGACCGATGACCCGCTTGAGTCCGGTGTCCCGTTCGCTCACCTGGTCGAGCGTCTCCGTCATAGTCATGCGTATGCATCCTCCCTATGCGCCATGCGCCATGCGCCGTCGCAGGGCCTCGGCTTCCGCCGTCGGCGGACCGGCGGGAGTATCAACCTACCGGATGCTCGCCGGTCCGGGGATCCCGACGACGGCCGATGCGCGGACGTGCCGAGCCCACCGCCTGCGTGTCACACTGGAGGCATGTCGGGCATCGAAACCTTTCTCGCCTCCCCCGAGGACGCAGAGGTGCTGGCGGGGCTGCAGATCGAGTTCGATGCCGAGTTCGACACGCCGTCTCCGACGCACGCCCAGCTCGCGCGGCGATTCGGCTCGATCCTCTCCCGCTCCCGTTCCCGCGATGACGCGTACGCGGTGCTCGCGGGACGACGCGACGCGCCGGACGGTTACGCGCTCGTGACGCTGCGTCCGACGGTCTACTCCGACGGCCCCCTGGCGGTACTGGACGAGCTGTACGTGCGCCCGGCGCTTCGAGCAGGAGGGATCGGTACGGCGATCCTCGGACGGGTGATCCGCGAGCTGCGGGAGCGGGGCGGAGAGGAGATGCACATCAACGTCGACGAGGTCGACGTCGACACCCGGCGCTTCTACGAACGACACGGCTTCACGAACATCCAGCCGGGAGCCGACTACCGGATGCTGCTGTATCTCGGAGAGTTCCCGGCCGCCGAGGCCTGGGCTTCCGTCGCCGCGGAGCAGGCGTAGCGATTCGGCCTCGGGCCGCCTACCGGAGGCCCTTGCCCAGCATCTGCTGGAGCTTCGCGAGCTCCTCCTCGCTCGGTTGAGCGGCACCGGCCCCTCCGGCAGCGCCCAGGCCGAACCCGGCACCGCCCGCCGGCGTCTCGGCGCGCTGCGCCGCGGTTCCTGCGTTCTCCTGCGCGCGCTTCGCGGGGTTGCCCGAGCGGGATCCGCCCTTCTTCTTCGCAGGCTTCTTCTTGCCTCCGTGTCCGCCCATCCCCGGCATCGGTCCCATGCCCGGGATCTGCGGCACTCCCCCGCGCGCCACGGTCCGCATCATCTTCGAGGCCTGCTCGAAGCGCTGCACGAGCGAGTTCACGTCGGTCACGGTCATGCCGGAGCCCTTGGCGATCCGGAGCCGCCGGGAGCCGTTCAGGA